>NZ_DEPK01000193.1:2294-5516 GCF_002358725.1 Microbacterium sp. UBA3394 | reverse complement strand
GCCGTGCTGCGCCGTCACGCCGAGGGCTTCTCTCCGCGCGACCTCGACGCCGCGGGTCTCGCACCGGTGGTCACCGTCGACGAGATCCACGCCGCCCAGCGGGCGGCTGCCGCGGTGTCCGTCGCCGACGACGTGCTCGGCTACGTGGTCGATCTCGCGCAGGCGACGCGGCGCAGTCCGTCGGTGCAGCTGGGCGTCAGTCCCCGCGCGACGACCGCGCTCCTCGCGGCGGCGAAGGTATGGGCCTGGCTCGGCGGCTATCCCGCCATCACGCCCGACCACGTGCAGACGATGCTCGTGCCGACGTGGCGGCACCGCATCCGTCTGCGCCCCGACGCGGAGCTCGAGGGGGTCTCGGTCGACTCGGTGCTGGCCTGGGTCGTGCAGCAGACCCGCGTTCCGGTCTGACCGTGTTCGTCACCTGGCGCCTGTCGCTGCTGGTCGCCGTCGGCGTCGTTCCGGTGGTGGCGGCGTCGGCTCTGGGCGGCGTCGACGCGTGGGTCGCGGCGGCGCTGTGGGTCATGCTGTGCGCGCTTCTCGCGGTGGTGGATGTGGCCGCCGCCATCTCTCCGCGGGTGCTGCGCGTCTCCCGCGACGCACCGGCGAAGACCCTGCTCGGTGCGCAGACGTCGGTACGGCTGCGGATCGCCAACACCGGCTCCCGCCGCATCCGCGGACGGCTGCGCGATGCGTGGCAGCCGACGGCGGGGGCCCCCGCCGAGCGTCTGCCGCTGGAGATCCCGCCCGGTGAGCGGCGCGACCTCGTGGTGCCGCTTCTCCCTCGCCGGCGCGGGACGCTCGCGAGCGAGATGGTGGTGGTGCGCTCGCACGGGCCGCTCGGACTCGCCGGACGCCAGCGCGCGATCCCGTCTCGGGGCGAGGTCCGCGTGCTGCCGCCGTTCACCTCTCGGCGTCACCTGCCGTCGCGGCTGGCACGCCTGCGCGAGCTCGACGGCAACACCAGCATCCAGGTGCGGGGGCAGGGCACCGAGTTCGACTCGCTGCGGGAGTACGTGCGCGGCGACGACGTGCGCTCGATCGACTGGCGGGCGACCGCGCGTGCCGGCACGACGATGCTCCGCACGTGGCGGCCGGAGCGCGATCGACACGTCGTCATCGTCGTCGACACCGGTCGCACGGCAGCGGCGCGTGTCGGCGACGGCACCCGGCTGGATGCCGCGATGGAGGCGTCGCTCCTGCTCGCGGCGCTTGCGGCCCGGGCGGGCGACCACGTGCACCTGGTGATGTTCGACCGCGTCACCCGCGCGCGTGTGACCGGCGTGGACGGCCCGGGGCTGCTGGCGACGATGGTCGAGGCGATGGCGGGCGTCGAGGCGCAGCTGATCGACACGGACTGGGACGCCGCGCATGCTCAGGTGCGAGCCCTCACCAATCGCCCGGCGCTGGTCGTCCTGCTCACCGCGCAGGACGACGTCGACAGCGCGCGGGCGTTCCTCGGCTCGCTGCCCGCACTGACGGCACGCACCCGGGTGGTCGTCGGCACGGTCACCGACAGCGCCGGGAACCGACCGGATAGAGAGGACGCCGTCGACGTCTACCGGGCCGCGGCGCGGGAACGCGGAGCCTTCGAGGCGTCGCGTGTCGCGGAGGCCATCGCCCGTGCCGGGGGCGATGCGATCGCCGACACCCCGGAGGGGCTGCCGCCGCGGATCGCCGACCGCTACCTCGCGCTGAAGGCCGCCGGCCGACTGTAGGCGCCGGACCCGCACACCAGCAGAGCCCGCACAGCAGCAGGGCCCGCCGCCGCGCGAAGCGGTGACGGGCCCTGGAATCACTCGGGTGTCAGACGAGGTCGAACCGGTCGAGTTCGGTGACCTTGCCCCAGGCAGCGACGAAGTCGCGCACGAACTTCTCGTTCGCGTCGTCGCTCGCGTACACCTCGGCGAGCGCGCGCAGCTCGGAGTTCGAGCCGAACAGCAGGTCGGCGCGGGTGCCGACGCCGACGGGTGCGCCGGAGCCGTCCTTGGTGCCCATGAACGCGTGGCCGCCCTTGTCCAGCGGCTTCCAGGTCGTGCCGAGGTCGAGCAGGTTCACGAAGAAGTCGTTCGACAGCACGCCCTTGCGGGTGGTGAGCACGCCGTGATCCGAGCCGTCCCAGTTCGCACCCAGCGCACGCATCCCGCCGACGAGCACCGTCATCTCCGGTGCCGACAGGGTCAGCAGGTTCGCCTTGTCGATGAGGTGGTACTCACCGGGCATGGTCGCCTTCGGGCCGTAGTAGTTGCGGAACCCATCGGCGGCCGGCTCGAGGAACTCGAACGACACCGCATCCGTCTGCTCCTCACTGGCGTCGGTGCGGCCCGGGTGGAACGGCACCTCCGCGTCGACACCGCCGTCACGCGCCGCCTTCTCGACCGCGGCATTGCCCGCGAGCACGATGAGGTCGGCCAGCGAGACCTTCTTGCCGTCGGTGCGGCCGTCCTCGAACGAGGCCTTGACCCCCTCGAGCACGCTCAGCACCTTCTGCAGCTGGGCGGGGTTGTTGACCTCCCAGTCCTTCTGCGGGGCCAGGCGGATGCGCGCGCCGTTGACACCACCGCGCTTGTCGCTGCCGCGGAAGCTCGACGCAGCGGCCCACGTGGTGCCGACGAGTTCGGCGACGGTGAGCCCGGCATCCATGATCTGCGCCTTGAGGGCCCGCGCGTCGTCGGCGTCGATCAGCTCGTGGTCGACGGCCGGAACGGGGTCCTGCCAGATGAGGTCCTCGGCGGGCACCTCGGAGCCGAGGTAGCGCACCTTCGGTCCCATGTCGCGGTGGGTGAGCTTGAACCACGCCCGCGCGAACGCGTCGGCGAAGGCCTTCGGGTCGTCCTTGAAGCGGCGCGAGATCCGGTCGTACTCGGGGTCGGTGCGCAGCGCGAGGTCGCTCGTGAGCATGCGGGGCTCACGGCGTCCATCGGAGTGGGCCAGCGGCACCATGTCGGCTCCGCCGCCGTCCACCGGACGCCACTGGTGGCCGCCGCCGGGGCTCGTCATGAGCTCCCACTCGTACGCGTACAGGATGTGGAAGAACTCGTTGTCCCAGCGGGTCGGGTGGTAGGTCCAGGTGACCTCGAGCCCGGAGGTGATGGTGTCATCGCCCTTGCCGGTGCCGAAGTTGTTCTTCCAGCCCAGCCCCTGCTGCTCGAGGCCGGCAGCCTCGGGGTTGTCCTCGATGTTGGTGTCGGGCGCCGCGCCGTGGGTCTTGCCGAAGGTGTGGCC
>NZ_DEPK01000193.1:0-1949 GCF_002358725.1 Microbacterium sp. UBA3394 | reverse complement strand
CCTCGTCGTTCATCGCCATGCGACCGAAGGTCTCCCGGATGTCGCGCGCCGAGGCCATCGGGTCGGGGTTGCCGTTCGGGCCCTCGGGGTTGACGTAGATGAGACCCATCTGCACGGCGGCGAGGGGCTTCTCCAGCTCGCGGTCGCCGCTGTAGCGCTCGTCGCCGAGCCACGTGGTCTCCGGGCCCCAGTACACGTCGGCGTCGGGCTCCCACACATCGGCACGGCCACCGGCGAAGCCGAAGGTCTCGAAGCCCATGTCTTCGAGGGCGACGTTTCCGGCGAGGATCATGAGGTCGGCCCACGACAGGTTCTGACCGTACTTCTTCTTCACCGGCCACAGCAGGCGGCGTGCCTTGTCGAGCGAGACGTTGTCGGGCCAGCTGTTCAGCGGCGCGAAGCGCTGCTGGCCGGCGCCGCCGCCTCCGCGACCGTCCGTGATGCGGTAGGTGCCGGCGCTGTGCCAGGCCATGCGGATCATGAGGGGTCCGTAGTGACCGAAGTCGGCGGGCCACCAGTCCTGCGACGTGGTCATCACCTCGGCGATGTCGGCCTTCACTGCGGCGAGGTCGAGGCTTCCGAAGGCGGCCCTGTAGTCGAAGTCCTCGCCCAGCGGGTTGGCGACGGCCGGGTTCTTCGCGAGCACCTTGAGGTTGAGCTGGTTGGGCCACCACACGCGGTTCGCGTCGCCCTTGGTCGGATGCGGCTGGTCGCCGTGGATGACGGGGCAGGTGCCCGCAGCGGCGTCGTTCGGGCTCGGTCGGGTCTCGCCGTCGGCGCGCTCGCTCTCGGGGGTGTCGATGTCGGTGACCGACTGGTCGATCTCGGTGTCGGAGCCGATGCCGGCGGGGTTCTCGTCAGCGTTCGTCATGGGGTTCCTTCCTGGGGACGAGGGTGGACGGAGAGGGGAAAGTCTTCGTAAGTCATGCAGCCGCGGCGGCGCATCGGGCGCAGACGCCCCAGAACGTGACCTCGGCGGTGTGCACCGCGAAGCCCCGCGTGTCGGACGGATGCAGGCACGGCGCGGCGCCGGTCACGCAGTCGACGTCTTCGACGCGACCGCACTGGGTGCAGACGAGATGGTGGTGGTTGTCGCCGACGCGCAGTTCATAGAGGCCGGCCTGACCTGCCGGCTCGATCCGGCGCGCGATGCCCGCCTCGACGAAGTCGCCGAGAGCGTTGTAGACGGACTGCTTGCTTGTGCCGGGAAGACTCTCTCGGACACGATCGAAGAGCGGTTCGGCTGCGATGTGCGCGGCGCCGTGAAGGGCGGAGAACACGGCGCGCCGCGTATCGGTCACCCGCAACCCGGCTGCGCGCAGCGACGATTCGACATCATGCGCATCGGGGCTCGTCATACCCCCACTCTACCGTTCTTTTGACAAATTCAAAACAACGAGCGGCTGTCACGCAGATGGCGTGCTCTGGTCGGCGCCGGGGCGTGCCAGTACCCTGAGCGCATCGGAAAGGAGGCGCGCGATGAGCAACGATCCGCGTCCTGAGAAATCCATCCCACCCACCGACCTCGAACACACCCCGCCGCCGGGCGGACCGACCCTCGGCGCCAAGCTCGCCGCGGAAGGGTTCGGAACCTTCCTGCTCGTCTTCGGACTCATCGGAACAGCGCTGTTCGCGAACCACTTCGCCGATGCCGAGCGCGTCTTCGCCCCCGGGATCGTCTATATCGCCGCCTCGTTCGCCGTGGGACTCGCGGTGATCATGGGCGCCTACGCGTTCGGTCCGATCTCGGGCGGGCACTTCAACCCCGCCGTCACCCTGGGCCTGGCCGCCGCCGGCAGGTTCCCGTGGCGCGGCACACTCGCCTACATCGGCGCTCAGATCGTCGGCGGCCTCGTCGCCACCACCGTGCTGGTGCTCATCGGCCTCTTCGGCCCGGCCGGCTGGCTGCCCGCCGCGCAGGACAGCGGATTCGCCAGCAACGGATGGGA
>NZ_DEPK01000267.1:0-2680 GCF_002358725.1 Microbacterium sp. UBA3394 | reverse complement strand
GTGCGCGGCGCATCCTCGAGATCGGGACCCTCGGCGGATACTCCACCATCTGGCTGGCACGCGCGCTGCCGGAACGCGGGAGCGTGGTGAGCATCGAGGCGGAGCCGGTCAATGCCGCATTGGCCCGGGCGAACATCACCCGTGCGGGTCTCGCCGACCGCGTCGAGGTGCGCGAGGGCCGTGCCGCGGATGTGCTCCCGACCCTGTCCGGCGGTGAGCCGTTCGATCTCGTGTTCATCGACGCCGACAAGGAATCGAACACGATCTACCTCGACTGGGCGGCGCGTCTGGGGCGCCCCGGAACCGTCGTCGTCGTCGACAACATCGGCCGAGGAGGGGAAGTCGCCAATCCCGCGACCACAGCGTCGAACGTCATCGGCACCCAGCGAGGGCTGGAGATGCTCGCGCGCGATCCGCGCTTCGACGCGACCGCCCTGCAGACCCTCGACGCGAAGGGATGGGATGGCATCGCCCTCGCGATCGTGGTCGAGCCGGGGCCGGCGCGCGACGCCGGTGGCGTCGAGCGCGGTCATCACTAGACTCGTCTTCGGACCGACGACGTTCCGAAGACCCACCCTCCATCTGACAAGGAGTCCTCAGTGGCACTTATCGAGGCTGTAGGCGCACGCGAGATCCTCGACTCGCGCGGAAACCCGACCGTCGAGGTGGAGGTTCTCCTCGACGACGGCATCGTCCAGCGGGCCGCCGTCCCGTCGGGCGCTTCCACCGGCGCTTTCGAAGCATATGAACTGCGTGACGGCGACAAGGGCCGCTACAACGGCAAGGGCGTCCTCAAGGCCGTCGAGGCCGTGATCGACGAGCTCGGGCCCGCGATCGAGGGTGTCGAGGCGAGCGAACAGCGCATCGTCGACGAGATCCTCATCGCCACCGACGGCACCGACAACAAGGGCCGCACCGGCGCGAACGCCATCCTCGGCGTGTCGCTCGCGGTGGCCAAGGCGGCCGCCGACTCGGCGGATCTGCCGCTGTTCCGCTACCTCGGCGGACCCAACGCGCACATCCTGCCCGTGCCGCTGTTCAACGTCATCAACGGCGGTGAGCACGCCGACAACGGCATCGACATGCAGGAGTTCTTCCTCGCCCCGATCGGGGCCGAGACCTTCTCGGAGTCGCTGCGCTGGGGGACCGAGGTCTATCACGTCCTCAAGGGCGAGCTCAAGGCGGCCGGGTTCGCCACCGGTCTCGGCGACGAGGGCGGGTTCGCCCCCGACCTTCCGAGCAACCGCGAGGGCTTGGACTTCCTCGTCAAGGCGATCGAGAAGGCGGGCTTCACCCCCGGCACCGACATCGCGCTCGGCCTGGATGTCGCGGCGACCGAGTTCTTCTCCGACGGCGTCTACCGCCTGGAGAACAAGGACTGGACCGCTGCCGAACTCACCGACTACTACGTCGGGCTCGTGAACGACTACCCGATCGTCACGATCGAGGACGCGCTCGCCGAAGACGACTGGGACGCCTGGAAGGCGCTCACCGACGTTCTCGGCACGAAGACCCAGCTCGTCGGAGACGACCTTTTCGTCACCAACCCGCAGCGTCTTGCCGACGGCATCGCCCGCGGTGTCGCGAACTCGCTGCTGGTGAAGGTCAACCAGATCGGAACGCTGAGCGAGACGCTCGACGCGGTCGACATGGCGCACCGTGCGGGCTACACGGCGATGCTCTCGCACCGCTCGGGCGAGACCGAGGACACGACGATCGCCGACCTCGTCGTCGCCACCGGTGCCGGTCAGATCAAGAGCGGCGCGCCCGCACGCAGCGAGCGCGTGGCGAAATACAATCAGCTTCTGCGCATCGAGGAGGAGCTGGGCGACGCGGCGGAGTTCATCGGCCGCGCAGCCTTCCCGCGCTTCACGGGCTGATACACCGCACGAACGACGAGAGGGGGAGCCGTGGTCAAGACGACGGCTCCCTCTTCGCGTTCCCGGACGCGCCGTCCGGTCGACGTGCGCACGTGGCTCGGCGGCATCCGGCTGTCCGGGTTCATGGTGATCATGCTCGGCCTGGTGGTGCTGGCGGCCTTCGTGCTCGTTCCCACCATCGGCACCTACGTCGAGCAGCGTCAGCGCATCGACGCTCTCGAGGCGGCGGTCGCGCTCGCGCAGGACGACGTCGAAGACCTCGAGGCCCAGCAGGATCGTTGGCGCGACCCGGCCTTCATCACGACCCAGGCGCGAGAGCGCCTCTACTACGTCAAGCCGGGCGAGGTGGTCTACCTCGTCGACAACGACCT
Organism: Microbacterium sp. UBA3394; assembly: GCF_002358725.1. Classification (NCBI taxonomy): domain Bacteria; kingdom Bacillati; phylum Actinomycetota; class Actinomycetes; order Micrococcales; family Microbacteriaceae; genus Microbacterium; species Microbacterium sp. UBA3394. The sequence continues at coordinate 429 of NZ_DEPK01000267.1, read as the reverse complement.
CGCGTCGGCCGATCTGCCGCAGGAGCAGGAACCCGTCAGTGAGGACGTCGAGCAGACCCGGAACGACTGGATGACGCAGATGGTCAGATCGGTCACCGAGGCCGGGCTCGCCCAGACGGTCGTTCCCGTCGACAGCGGCACCGAGGATCCGGCTACGTCCGATCCGACGGATGACCCGACCCCGTGAGTGCGTGCGGGCCGGCGATCCAGCGGCGGTCCAGACGCGCCCGGTAACGTGGCGCGCGTGATCCCTTCGCCCTTCGCGCCCGTGACCGACGCCGAGCGGGATGTGCTCCGCGCCCAGCTCGGGCGGCCCGCGCGCGGCGTCGTCGGCGTCGCCGCGCGCTGCGCCTGCGGCAACCCGACGGTGGTCGCCACGTCGCCCCGACTGGACGACGGCACGCCTTTCCCCACGTTCTACTACCTCAC
>NZ_DEPK01000236.1:0-4651 GCF_002358725.1 Microbacterium sp. UBA3394 | reverse complement strand
GACAAGTTCGGCGACGACCGTCGCACGCACATTCTGCACGGGTTCGACGGAGACATGTCCGTCGAAGACCTCATTCCCGAGGAGGAGATGGTCGTCACCGTGACCCGTGCGGGATACATCAAGCGCACCCGCAGCGACAATTACCGCTCACAGCACCGGGGCGGACGCGGCGTACGCGGCGCCCAGCTGCGAGCCGACGACGTCGTCGAGCACTTCTTCGTGACCACCACGCACCACTGGCTGCTGTTCTTCACGAACAAGGGACGGGTGTATCGCGCCAAGGCGTACGAGGTGCCCGAGGGAGGGCGTGACGCGAAGGGGCAGCACGTCGCGAATCTGCTTGCGCTGCAGCCCGACGAGGAGATTGCGCAGATCCGCGACATCCGCGACTACAACGTCGCCGACTACCTCGTGCTCGCGACCCGCAGCGGGCTGGTGAAGAAGACGCGTCTGACCGACTACGACACCAACCGCCAGGGTGGGGTCATCGCGATCCGACTTCGCGACGAGGACGAACTGGTGAGCGCCCTTCTCATCGACGAAGGCGAGGACATCCTCCTCATCAGCCGGAACGGCATGTCGTTGCGCTTCACCGCCACCGACGATGCGCTTCGCCCGATGGGGCGCGCGACGGAAGGCGTGAAGGGAATGACGTTCCGCGACCGCGACAGCCTGCTCTCGGCGTCGGTCGCCAAGGACGACGAGTTCGTGTTCGTGGTGACAGACGGCGGCTATGCCAAGCGCACGGAAGTGGGTCAGTACCGCACTCAGAGTCGGGGCGGTCTCGGCATCAAGGTCGCCAAACTCCACGATGACCGGGGCGTTCTCGCCGGCGGGCTGCTGGTGCACAGCGACGACGAGGTCTTGGTGGTCCTTGCCAGCGGCAAGGTGGTACGCTCTGCCGTGGCCGAGGTGCCCGCCAAGGGTCGCGACACCATGGGTGTGGTGTTCGCCCGCCTCAGCGAGGATGACAAGATCCTCGCGATCGCGCGAAACATCGAGCGGGCTGTGGCCGAAGAAGCCGCCGAGGAAGAGAACCCGTCTGCCCCCTCGGACGATTCCCAGTCGACTGAGAAGAGTATGGACGCATGAGCACGGTAGCCGACAAGCTCGCGAAGAAATCGAGTTCCAAGGCCAGCGCGAAGCAGGTACGCCTGCGTCTGGTCTACGTGGACTTCTGGTCCGCCGTGAAGCTCTCGTTCCTGGCGGCGGTCGCGATCTCGATCGCCACGGTCGTGGCGTACCTCCTGGTCTTCGCCATCGTGCAGACGACGGGGATCATCGACCAGGTCGACGAGTTCTTCACCAGCTTCTCCGACGGCGGGGTGTCGATCCGCGCCTTCGTCGGCTTTCCGCAGGTGCTCGCCTTCTCGTCGGTCGTCGCGATCCTCAACCTCGTCGTCGTCACGGTGATGGGTGCCGTCGTCGCCGGCGTCTACAACCTCGCGGTCAAGGTCACCGGCGGCCTCCTCGTCGGGTTCACCTCGAACTGACCCGCGTCCACCCGATTTCGTGAATATCGCGCACATCGGGTAAAGTCTTGGAGGTTGACGGCCCCGGTCGTCACTCCACACGGGGCTATAGCTCAGGCGGTTAGAGCGCTTCACTGATAATGAAGAGGTCCCAGGTTCAAGTCCTGGTAGCCCCACTCACGGTCCCGGGGCCTTAGCTCAGTTGGTAGAGCGCCTGCTTTGCAAGCAGGATGTCAGGAGTTCGAATCTCCTAGGCTCCACAATGAGACGCCTCGGCTCCTGCCGGGGCGTCTTCGTGTCCGATTCCGGCTCCATGCAGACGGATAGTCTGTCGTCATGGACATGCGGGTCGCGGCTTACGCGGTGATCGTCGATGACGGTCGCCTGCTGCTGGCCCACTGGATCGAGGGACGACGAGCAGCCTGGACGATGCCCGGGGGCGGTCTCGAACCCGGTGAAGACCCCGAACGAGCCGCCCGCCGCGAGGTGCGGGAGGAGACCGGCTATCGCGTCGACATCGACGAGCTGCTCGGCATCCACTCCCGTGTCATCCCCGAGGGGCGGCGCCTCGCAGACGATGCGCGCGGCCCGCTGCACACGTTGCGCATCGTCTACCGCGCCCATGTCACGGGCGGTCGACTGCGGAACGAAGTCGACGGCTCGACGGACCGAGCCGAATGGTTTCCGATGAGGACCGTGCGCAACCTGCAGCGCGTGCGTCTGGTCGACATCGCCCTGCGGATGGCGGGCGAGGGATGATCACGCGCTCTCGAGCGGCTTCGTGATGTCGGCGACGATCGCATCGTAGGCGGCGATGAGCTCGTCGGCCTCGACGAACATGCTGTATCCGTGAGCGCCCGCTCCCATCGCGATGCGCTCCCCCACGATGGTCTCATCGACGAAGATCGGCAGGGCCGTGCTGCTCCCGACCGGCACGATCGTGCCGCGCTCGTACCCCGTCGCCGCGAGCGCCTGCTCCGGCGGAGCCAGTTGGAGCCGGTTCACGCCGACCAGCGCACGCAGCTTCGGCCAGGAGATTGCCCGGTCTCCGGGTACCAACGCGAAGAGGTAGGTGTCATCCGAGCGCTTGACCACCAGGGTCTTCACGATCCCGCGTGGCGGGATGCCGAGAAGCGCCGCAGCCTCCGCGAGACTGTTCGCGGCCGGGCGTTCGCGGAAAGACACATCGAGCCCGCGCGCCTGGGCGGCGTCACGGGCTCGATGAAGTGAAGGCGGCGTCTCGATCACGCGTCGGGAGCGCGCAGCGGGTCGTCAGCGACCCACAGCTCGTCATCGGCGCGAAGAGTCTGCCACGCAGCGTAGAGCACACCGGCCGCGGCGGCGACGCCGAGGATGATGGCGATCACCCCACCCGCACCGATGCCCGTGCGCTGCGGCTCCAGAGCGGCGAGCTTCTTGGCGAGCTTCTTCTGCACGTCCTTGCCGTACTTGTCGGCCTTCTTGGCGTACTTCTTCGAGTCGATCTCGCCGAAGCCCTTGCCGGCCTTGAGTCGGCCGCGGGTGTCGTTGGCGGCATCCCATACCGAGAGCGCCGAGCCCACCAGGGCACCGGTGGCCGGCACCACCTTGTCGCTCAACACGTTCTTGGAGTAGGCCAGGCTCTTGTCGACGTACGGTGCCGCGTACTTGCCGTAGGCCTGCTGCACCTGAGGAACGATCTGCTCGCGGTTGTAGTTGCCGAGCTGACGACCGGCCTCGCGGGCGATGCCCGCAGCCTCGTCCACCAGCACCTGCTGCGAATCCCACACCTTGTTCGCGTGCTTCTGGAGCTTGCGGAGTTCCTTCTTGCGCTTGCGGCTCAGGCTCACGGGGCCCTCCCTAAATCCGGGACTGTCAGTTCGTCCCCATCTTGCCAGACGCATCCCGTGGACGGAGGGCCTTGCACGCAACTCTGCGAGAATATAGACATGCCTCAGCACACCGCCGTCGCCACACTGCACACCAACCACGGCGACATCGTCGTCAACCTCTTCGGAGACCACGCCCCGCGCACGGTGAAGAACTTCACCGGGCTCGCCGACGGGACCGGCTCCTGGACTCACCCCTCCACCGGCCAGCCCGGAGAAGGTCCGCTGTACAAGGACGTCGTCTTCCACCGCATCATCCCCGGCTTCATGATCCAGGGCGGCGACCCGCTCGGTCAGGGAGTCGGCGGCCCCGGCTACACCTTCGACGACGAGATCAACGGCGACCTGAACTTCAACGCGCCGTACAAGCTCGCGATGGCCAACGCCGGTCTGCGCCGCAACGCGCTCACGGGCAAGCCCGAGGGCACCAACGGCTCTCAGTTCTTCATCACCACCGACCCGACCCCGTGGCTGCAGGGCAAGCACACCATCTTCGGTGAGGTCGCCGACGAGGAGTCGAAGAAGGTCGTCGACGCGATCAGCAAGGTCCCCACGGCCGCCGGTGACCGCCCCATCGAGCCGGTCGTGCTCGAGTCTGTCGACATCGTCGCAGCCTGACGCCTCGCCGCGATCCTCCATGACCTCGGCCGACTTCCAGCGGAACACCGACAACTACTGCTATCGCCACCCGGACCGGCAGAGCTTCGTGCTCTGCCAGCGGTGCCTGCGGACGATCTGTCCCGAGTGCCAGACCCAGGGGGCGGTCGGTGTCATCTGTCCGGAATGCATGGCCGAGCAGCGGAAGAAGCAGTCTCCCGCTCAGCGCAAGGCCGAGCGGCGCTGGTCCCGACCCCGGGCGGTCGCCACCTACGGCGGCCGTCCGGTGGTCACCTACGCGATCATCGCGATCACCGCGTTCGCGTTCCTGCTGGGGCTGATCCCCGGCTTCGGCGATCTCGTCCGGGGTTCGCTGCTGTTCTGGGCGCCGAGCATCTATCCGACGCTTCCGGTGCCGTTCCAGCCCTGGACGCTCCTCACCGTCGCACTCGTGCACTCGAGCTTCTGGCACATCGGCCTGAACATGCTGGCACTGTGGCTGATCGGCCGCAGCCTCGAACCCCTTCTCGGTCGCTGGCGGTTTCTGACGCTGTACCTCCTCAGCACGCTGGGCGGTTCGGTCGCGGTCGCACTCCTGTCGTTCCCGACCCAGGTCGTCGGCGCATCGGGCGCGATCTTCGGACTGTTCGGTGCCCTGCTTGTCATCGGACGCCACCTCGGTGCGAACGTCACCGGCATCGCCATCATCCTCGG
>NZ_DEPK01000149.1:779-3228 GCF_002358725.1 Microbacterium sp. UBA3394 | reverse complement strand
AGTCTCCGCGCAGTCGCCGCCCTGGAGCAGGAACGCCTCGCCGGCGGCGGCCCCCGCGAGTCGCTCGCGCAGGAGATCGACCTCGCCGGCGAAGACGAGCGGCGGAAGTCCGGCGATCTCGTCCGAGACCGCAGCGACGGCGGCTGCGTCGGGCCACGCCGGCTGCTGCTTGATCGGGAGGGTCCGCCAGTGGTCGAGGGAGTCTAGCTGCTGGAGCACCAGGCAAGTCTAGCCGCGCTTGACGAGGCGATCTTTCACGGTCGACGCGTAGACATCGTCGTAACGCTGCTCCCCCAGGCGCTGCAGGGCGACCATGATCTCGTCCGTGATGGAGCGCAGGATGTAGCGATCACTCTCCATCCCTTCGAAACGCGAGAAGTCCAGCGGCTCGCCGATCACGACGCCCACCCGGACGACGCGCGGGATCCGGCGACCGATCGGCATCATCGTGTCGGTGTCGACCATGACGACGGGCACCACGGGGACGTGCGCCTCCAGGGCCATCCGAGCGATGCCGGTTCGGCCGCGGTAGAGGCGTCCGTCGGGGCTGCGCGTCCCCTCCGGATAGATCCCGAGCAGGTCGCCCCGACCGAGCACCTGGAGTCCCGTATTGAGCGATGCCTCGGAAGCCTTGCCGCCGGAACGATCGATGGGAAGCTGACCGGTCGCCTTGAAGAAGACGCGGGTCGCCCAGCCGCGCAGCCCTCTGCCGGTGAAGTAGTCGCTCTTTGCGAGGAACGAGACCGGGCGGTCGATCATCAGCGGCAGGAAGATGGAGTCGGCGAAGGACAGGTGGTTGCTGGCGAGGATGGCCGCACCCTGCGAGGGGACGTTGCGGCGGCCGACGATCCAGGGCCGGAAGACGGCCTTGACGACGGGTCCGATGACCACGTACTTCATCAGCCAGTAGAACACCGTCAGCCGACCTCCGCCAGGTCGGCGACGCCGATGAGACCCGCATCGTTGCCCAGCTGCGCGACGGCGAACTCGGCCACCGGACGATCGCCGTAACCCGGGACGGCCGTGCGGTACGCGTCGCGCATCGGTCCCAGCAGGTCTTCGCCCAGCTGCGCGACGCCTCCGCCGATCACGAACAGCTCGGGGTCGAGAACGGCCTGGAACCCGCCGCACGCCTCACCGAGTGCCGTCGCGACACGCCGCAGCGCCTCGATCGCCCCGGGATCCCCCGCCAGGATGAGGCGCGAGATCGCCGGTCCCTTCAGGGCACCCGTCTCGAGGCGCAGCGCCGCCAATCCCGCACCGTCGCCGGCGGCGTCGTCGGCGATCTCCTCCGCTTCGCGCTGAAGCGCTCGACCGGATGCATACTGCTCGAGGCAGCCCTTCTGCCCGCACCCGCAGGGTCGGCCATCCCGGATGAAGCGGATGTGTCCGAGTTCACCGGCGATGCCGTGGCCGCCCATGAGGAGCGCACCGTCGACGACGACCGCTCCCCCGACGCCGGTGCCCATCGTCAGCATGGTCATGTTCTCTACCTCGCGACCGGCACCGAAGCGGAACTCGCCCCACCCTGCGGCGTTGGCGTCGTTCTCGATCGTCACCGGCACGTCGATGCGCGAGGCGAGGGTCGCCTTCAGCGGCTCATTGCGCCAGGCGATGTTCGGCGCGTGCAGCACGAGCTCGCGGTTCCGGTCGATGAAACCCGCGGCGGCCACGCCGACGGCGGCGATGTCATGACTCTGCCCGAAGTGTCGCGCCATGTCGACGACGGCGTCGGCGAGCGAGGCCGTGTCGACGGGTGTGGCCACGCGGAGCTTTTCGACGATGCGTCCTTCGGCGTCGACGACGCCTCCTGCGATCTTCGTGCCGCCGATGTCGATGCCGACCTTGAGCAACGTCTTCCCTTCCGGCCGAGCGCTGGCGCGACGGCGCAACCACTCTAGTAGGGCGGGCGCTCTCCCGCGGGCGGGGTGCGCGTCCTGTGCGGGCTCATCCGCGCGGAATCCCGCGAGACGAAGACCCCGCTCAGTTAGACTCGATTCACACCCGACCACCGAAACCGCAGCCGGTACCAAAGGAGTTGCCGTGACCGAGTTCACTATCCCCGCCGTCGTTCCCGCCGATCCCGACGCGAACATCACAGATCTCCTCGTCGAACGTGTGAAAGAGACGCCGAACCGCGCTCTCTTCGCCGTTCCGGACGGTTCCGGCTGGCGCGACATCACCGCCGCGCAGTTCCANNGCGGCCCTCGGCGTCGACGACGCCTCCCGCGATCTTCGTGCCACCGATGTCGATACCGACCTTGAGCAACGTCATCCTTTCCGGCCGACCGCAGGCGCGACGGCGGAACCACTCTAGTAGGGCGAGCCGAACGACGAAGAGGGCGCGGCTCGCGGGGGCGACACCGGCCATAACCGAACGCCACTCGGATACACTCGACTCACGACCCGACCACCGAAACCGCCACCGGTACCAAAGGAGTTGCCGTGA
>NZ_DEPK01000149.1:0-627 GCF_002358725.1 Microbacterium sp. UBA3394 | reverse complement strand
CGACATCACCGCCGCGCAGTTCCATGAGCGGGTCATCGCCCTCGCGAAGGGCCTCGTCGCGGCCGGCATCGAACCCGGCGACAAGGTCGGATTCATCGCGCGCACCACGTACGACTGGACGCTTGTGGACTTCGCGCTGCTCTTCGCCGGCGCCGTGATGGTTCCGATCTACGAGACGTCGTCGTCGTCGCAGATCGCCTGGAACCTCGCCGACTCCGGAGCGGTCGCGTGCATCGTGGAATCGGAGGACCACGCCGCGCGGCTCGAAGAGGTCCGAGGCGACCTCCCCCTCATCCGATCGGTGTGGGCGATGCACGCCGGCGACCTGGACCGCATGGTCTCCGAGGGCACCGGTGTCGAAGACGACGAGATCGAGCGCCGTCGGAACCTCGCGAACGGGGATGACATCGCCACCCTCATCTACACGTCGGGGTCGACGGGCCGCCCCAAGGGCTGCGTGCTCACCCACAGCAACTTCGTGGAGCTGTCCCGCAACTGCTTCGTGGCGCTCAACGATGTGCTCACCACCCCCGGCGCCTCGACCCTGTTGTTCATCACGACCGCTCACGTGTTCGCGCGCTTCATCTCGATCCTCAACGTGCACGCCGGTGTGAAGACGGGGCACCA
>NZ_DEPK01000206.1:0-9343 GCF_002358725.1 Microbacterium sp. UBA3394 | reverse complement strand
CCCGGACCCCGGCGCCCCGGCCCCGGCGCCCCGGCCCCGGCGCCCCGGTCACCGGTGCGCCCGGGGCCTTGGGTCAGGCGTCGCCGCGGGCGTTGTAGACGAGGCTCTCGCTCGCGCCATAGGCGCGGTACACCTCGAGGGCCTCGTCGCGGGCCACTCCGATCGTCACCTCGATGCCGCGGGCGCGGAACTGGTCTGCCCAGTCTGCGACGACGGGGCCCTCATCGAAGCCCGTCATCTCCTCCAGTTCCGGGCCTTCGCCGGCGACGACGAGGGACCGGACCCCGCTCCACATCGTCGCGCCGTAACACTGCACGCAGGGGCGCCAGTTGACGACGAGCGCCAGACGCGCACCGTCTTCGCCGAGGTTCCAGCGGCCGAGGGCCCGCTGCGCCAGGGCGAGTGCCATGACCTCGGCGTGTCCGGATGTGATCCCGGTGCTCAGCACGACGTTGACACCGGCCGAGACCAGTTCGCCGGTCGACTCGTCCACGACGATTGCGGCGAACGGGCCTCCGTTGCCGGCTCGCCAGTTGCGGTCGGCGAGCTGGTTGACCAGCGCCATCCGCTCCTCATTGGTGGAGAGGATGCGCGGGAGGCCGTCGAGTTCCGATGTCAGCCACTCCGGCAGCGTCATCGTGTAGGTCGTGGCGAGTTGGGGCATAGCGATGCTTCTTTCGTGCGGGGGATGACCTCGACGCTAGGGTGCGTACGTTTCGCGGCGTCGGTGCGCGTGTTTCCGCCGCGTATCGCCGAGCCCTCCTGCCACCAATTGCACGAGGAGTCGTCGAGTGGACCGGTTCTCGACCGTCGCCAGGCCGTGCGCTCGGCGAGACGTCGTGCACTCGACGGCGCAGTACGGGGCACGGCGCACGGCCGGCCGGCCGGGCACGGTGGCGCGGCCGCACGAGGCGCGGCGGGACGGCGGCGCGGCACGGCGACACGGCACCGCCGCAGGGAGCAGGGCGCACGGCGGCACGGCCGCGTGGCGCAGCGCCGGGTCAGGCGCGAGGGCGAGTCAGGATGCCGACGACGCCGCCGAGCACCGCGAGAACGCCCGCGGCGGTCGCGACCAGGCCGAACGCCGCGGCGGGACCGCCGGCGGCGGCCAGCGCCCCTCCGGCCGAGGTGCCGATGGCGACGCCCAGCACGACGCCGCTGCCGGTCAGGGTCATGAGGATGCCCGCCCGGCCGGGCTGCGCGATGGAACCCGCGACGCTGAAGATCGTCAGCAGCGCCGGCCCCTGGAAGGCTCCGGCGAGCACGGCCCACACCAGCAGGGCGACCACGTTCGGCGCGAGCATCATGCCGACCGCGCCGATAGCCATCCCGGCTCCGGCGAGCACCCACCGCGTCGCGAGCCCGATGCGGTCGGGCACCGCGACCATGGCGACCGTCGTCACCGCGGAGCCGACCGCCATGACGGCGTACAGCAGGCTTCCCGAGTCGCCGAGTCCGTTCGCGAGGGCGAAAGAGGTCAGCCCCGCCTGGCTCGCGCCGAAGAACGTGCCCATCGCGAGCATGCCGCCGAGCACGACGGCGCCGAGGGACCGGCGCACCCAGACGGGCAGGGGCGCGCGCGTCGTCTCGGGAGCCTCGGCCGGCGCCGCATCCGCCCGACGTATGGCGAAGCGGGCCGTGGGGTGCAGAGCGAACTGCGTCACGAACACGGCGATGAGGGCCGCCGCAGACAGCAGTGCCACCTCGGGGGAGACGGTCACGGCGAGGATGCCGACCAGGGCGGGGCCGATGATGTAGACGACCTCGTCGGTGACGCCCTCGAACGCGAAGGCCGCCGAGAGGTCGTCGCCGCTCATCGCCATCCAGCGCACGCGCGAGAGCGGGCCGACCTGGGGGAGCGAGAGGCCGGTCGCGCCGGCGAGCGCGACGATCAGCAGGTCGGGGGCGTCGGCGATGGTCGCGACGAAGGCGACCGCGAACCCGACGTTCAGCACGACGCCGGTCAGGAGCACCGGTCGCTGTCCGAATCGGTCACTCAGGGCGCCGCCGGTCGGAGCGCCGATGGCTTCTCCCACCGCCGCGGCCGCGGCGGCCACGCCCGCGAGCGCGATCGAGCCGGTGGATGCGGTGGCGAGCGTGAGGATCGCCAGCGGCATCATCGACAGCGGCAGCCGTCCGAGAGACGTTGCGATCAGGTATCCCCACCCGGCGCGGGCGGGAAGGGCGCGGTAGGCGGCGAGGGCCGATCGGCCAGGGTTGGCCGAAGACGCGGAGGTGGTCGAAGACACGGTGAGTCGCTCTCTGATGCCTCCCCCGGCCCGGAGAGCATCGCATGCCCACTGTTGTTCGCTTCGAGCCGATCTTATCGGAGGCGGCCGCTCGCCGTCAGCGGCCCGATGCGGTGGCGCACGCGACGCACCGGGTGGCGTCGGGGCGCGCCTCGAGCCGGGCCGCGGGGATCGGTCGGCCGCACGAGACGCACACGCCGTAAGCGCCGGATGCGCTGCGCGCCAGCGCGGCATCGATCTCGAGGAGCTCCCGCTCGGCGGCTTCGCGCAGACCTTCCAGTCGCGACCACTCCGCCGACAGCGTCACGCCCTCGGGGTCGTGCTCGTCGTCGGCCGACTCCGCGCCGCGATCGGTGCGCAGTCCGTCGATCTCGGAGCTCACGTGGGCGAGGCGCCGCACGACGTCGTCACGTCTCTTGCGAAGTCGCTCTTCGGGCCCGGCCTCGCTCATGTCGCGCTCGTCTCCTCGCGTTCATGAGGGGGTGTCCACGCGCCGGGCTGAATGCCGCGCGCGATCCGTGTGGAGATCTCCCGCAGCTGCCGCCTCTGGGCGCTGGTGAGTCGATCCAGCACGAGGCCGCGCACGAGATCCTGGTGGCCGGGAGTCGCCTCGACGACCTTCGCCAGGCCGGCGTCGGTGAGGACGGCGAGCGTGAACCGCCCGTCGGACGGATCGGGCGTGCGGCGCATCCATCCCCTCGTCTCCAGGCGCGTCGCGGCGCGCGACAGGCGGGAGAGGGAGCTGTTCGCATAGGTCGACAGCGTGCTCATCCGCAGCGTCGTCTCGGGTGCGTGCGCGAGGGCATAGAGCACTCCGAACTCGAAGTGCGTGAGCTGCGCATCGCGCTGCAGCTGAGCGTCGAGGGCGGCGGGCAGCCATTCCAGCACGGTCGCGAGCGACGCCCATGTCGCCAACTCGTCGTCGGTGAGCTGCGCGGATGCCTCGGGTCGCGTCACGTCTCAGAGTCTAGCGCCGGGTGCCTCGTGACTTGCTCAGTAAAGTCAAACGACCTACCGTGTCACGTGACGGGGAAAGTCATCGGTGTGCGCGGAGGTGCGCGAGAGAGGATCAGGATGGAACAGGAACTGGCCGGTAGGACGGCCTTCGTGAGCGGATCCACGCAGGGGATCGGGTACGCGATCGCGGCGGCCCTCCTGCGCGAGGGGGCGTCGGTTGTGATCAACGGCCGCTCGGAGGAGCGTGTCGAGACGGCGGCGGCGTCGCTCCGCGCCGAGGTTCCCGGGGCAGACGTCGGTGGCATCCCGGCGGACTTCGGCGATGCCGCGCAGGTGGATCGCCTGACGGAGGCGCTGGCGGGAACCGACATCCTGGTGAACAACGTCGGTGTCTTCGAGCTGAAGGAGTTCGCCGAGATCTCCGACGCCGAATGGGCCCGCTATGTCGACGTGAACCTCATGAGCGGCGTGCGGTCGGCGCGCGCGGCGCTCCCCGGCATGCTCGAGCGCGGCTGGGGTCGCATCCTCTTCGTCGCCAGCGAGTCGGGGGTCGACGTGCCCGCTGACATGATCCACTACGGCGTCACGAAGGCGGCGACGATCGCGCTCGGCAACGGTCTGGCCAAGCTGACGCGCGGCACCGGTGTCACCGTCAACAGCATCCTCGGCGGGCCGACCTACTCCCACGGCGTCGCCGAGACCGTCGCCGCGATCGCCACGGCACAGGGCATGCCCGTCGAGGATCTCAAGGCGGCGATCACCGCGGGGAATCAGACCTCGCTGCTGCAGCGCTTCATCGAGCCGGACGAGATCGCGCACCTGGCGGCGTACCTCGCGAGTCCGCGCTCGTCTGCGACGAACGGTGCCGCCCTGCGTGCCGACGGCGGCACATTGACGACCATGCTCTGAGGCGGCCCGGAGGGTTCCATAGCGGGTCTCGGGGCCGGTGGCAACCAGGGGCCGGCCGGGGCTCGGCTGACAGAGGATGCTGACATGACGGACGCACTCCAGGCGGCAGACGCGCACGAGGATCTCGGTGATCTTCTCGCGGCCGTCGCGCTGGGTGACACCGGTGCCTTCTCGGCGCTCTACGCACAGGTCTCACCCGCGGCCTTCGGTCTCGCCATCCGGGTCATCGGGGACAGGCACCTGGCCGAGGAGGTGCTGCAGGAGGTGTTCCTGCACATCTGGCGGAACGCCTCGACGTTCGACGCCGGCCGCGGAGCCGCGAAGGGGTGGATCCTCATGTTGACGCACCGCCGTTCGGTCGACCGCGTGCGTTCGGTGCAGTCCGCCCGCGAGCGCGACATCGCGGATGCGGCGCGCGCCGCGGCGACGCCCGCCGGCGACACCGCGACCGAGGCTGAGCTGCGCATCGACGGCGCCCGCCTGCGAGAGCAGCTGTCGGGTCTGAGCACCGCGCAACGCCGGGTGATCGAGCTCTCCTACTTCGGCGGCCACACGCACGCGGAGATCGCCGAGATGATCGGCTGCCCCCTCGGCACGGTGAAGTCGCGCATCCGTGACGCGTTGACACGGCTCCGGGGACACCACGGCGTGCCCATCGAACCCGTGGTGGCCTGACGCGCAACCGGGTTGAGCGCTGATCGTACGTCGGGTTCAGTGGGGACATGGTGACACCCGAAGTGCGACGTTTCGCGATCGACGCCGTGACCGCGTTGCGCATCGTGCGCGACGATCCCGAGATCGGCGGGCGGCATCCGCTGGTTGGTCCGTCGGTGCTGCGCAGCCATGTGCTGTCGATGCTTCATCAAGAGACGAGAGAGGGCGCTCTGGATGAGGCGGACGCCCGAGCGCAGCTGGAAACGCTCGCGGGTCTGAAGATCCGGCTGCTCGGCGATCGTGTCTCGCGCGCGACGGCCTTCACCATCGCCCGCCGCCTCGATTGGCCCGATACCGCGCCGGCGGAGTACCTCGCCGTCGCTTCGCTGCAGGCCGACGTTCTCGTCGCCGGCGACGACCACATCGCGGCGGGCGCGGCGGGCATCGTGCCGCTCGCCGACTACGACGAGCTCCACCAGGACTGAGCCACCCGCGCGGCTCTCCTCCCCGGGTGAGCGGCAGGCATCGTGTCAGCGCAACGCGGAGAGGGCGAGGATGGCCGCGTCGACGTCGGCGAGCATGCGGGCCTTCTGATCGTCGTCGCACCAGGCGGCCTCGAAGCCGCGGCGCGCGATGCGCGCGGCATCCGCATCGTCGAGACCCATCACCGGCAGGGCGTGGGTGTACTCCCGGCCGATGTCGGTCTTGAAGAACACCGCGTCGTCGGTGGCGAGGGTGACGGGAAGGCCCGCGCGCACCATCTGCGCGATGCGGTGCTCGGGAGAGAAGTCCCAGTGCGAGAGCATGTGCGTCGAGTGCGGGGTGCACGTGAAGGGCACTCCGGATGCGACGGCCCGCGCGAGCGCATCGGCGTCGTCGACGACGCGGTAGCCGTGGTCGACCCGGTCGACGCCGAGCGTCTCGATCGCGTCGATCACGTTCCGGGGTGAGGCGGTCATGGTCTCGCCGGCGTGCGCCGTGCGCTTGAGGCCGTGGCGCCCCGCGAGGTCGTACGCCTCGCGGAACCGCAGCGGATCTTCGGTGAGCTCGGGTGTCAGGTCATCCTGCCCGATGCCGACGACGACGTCGCGCGGATGCGCCAGCACCGTCTCGACCATGGCGGTCGCCGCCGCGGCGGGCAGGGACCGGTTGATGGCCGCGACGATGCGGAACCCGACGCCGAAGTCGCGCTCGCCCTGTGTGAGTCCGTCGGTGATCGCGTCGATGAGGCTCGGGTAGTCGATGCCGCGGGGTGCGAAATTGTCGGGGTTGATGAAGTACTCGCGGTAGCGGAGGTTGCCGTCGCGCACCGCATCCTCGACCCCCTCGTAGGCGACGCGGGCGATCTCGTCACCCGTGGTGAGCGCCTGGTGCGCGGCGTTGAAGACGTCGAGGAAGTCGGGCAGCCCCTCGTACTCGAGCAGCGCGTCGAGGTCGTCGGTCTTCAGCGCCACGTCGTGCTTGGCGGCGAGCTCGATGAGGGTCGGCACGCGCATGACCGACACGAAGTGGCAGTGCAGCTCGGCCTTCGGCAGCAGCCGCAGGTAGTCGGTGGTGGAGAGCATGGCGTCCTTCGGGTGGGGTCGAGCGGTCCGCGGGTGGTATCAGTCTGCCCGCAGCAGGTCGGCGGCGCGTTCGGCGATGGCGACGGTGGGCGCCTGCGTGTTCGCGGTCGGGATGACGGGCATGACGGATGCATCCGCCACCCACAGCCCCTGCAGGCCCCGCACCGCCAGAGACGGATCGACGACGGCCATCTCGTCGGTGCCGATGCGCGCGGTGCCGGCGCAGTGGAAGAACGAGCCGATGTTCTCTCGCACGAACCGCATACGGTGCTGACGAGAGGTCATCGCCACCGGAGGGGTGATCGGCCCCTCGGCGAGGTCGGCGTAGGCCGAGGTGGCGACCAGGTCCTGCACCGCATCCAGAGCCTCGACCATGGCGGCCAGGTCGGTGGGGTCGGCGAGGTAGTTCGGCTGGAAGTCGGCCGGCACCGTCGGATCGGCCGAGCGTGAGCGCACCCAGCCGACGCTGCGCGAGCCGTACAGTCCCGGCACGAGCGCGAAGACGCGGTTGCCCGACAGGTCGTGGCGCGCGTGCAGGGCGTCGTCGCCGCGGGAGCCGTGCGCGATGACGGTGTGGAGGTCGGGGCCCGCCTGGGCGTGGGAGCTGCGCCAGTTCACCATCGCACCGCCGCCGTTGCCGAGGACCTCGCCGAGGTCGTGCCGGGCGCGGAAGTTGACGCCGAGGATCAGCGGGTGGTCCTGGAAGTTCTCGCCGACGCCGGGCAGGTCGTGGCGGGGACGGATGCCGGCGTCGCGCAGTCGCGCCGGATCGCCGATGCCCGAACGCTGCAGCAGGCGGGGCGTGTCGAGCGCGCCGGCCGCGAGCACGATGCGGGATGCGCGGGTGGTGACGAGCGCCCCGTTCACCTCGTGACGGACGCCGGTGGCGACCGTGCCGTCGAGCACGACATCGTGCACGGGGCTGTCCACGAGCACGTGCAGGTTCGGCCGGTGGAGCGCGGGTTCGAGGTAGGCGCGGGCCGTGCTCCAGCGCTCGAATGAGCCGTCTTCGCCTTCGACGGCGTTGTAATCGGCGTAGACGGCGCCCTCGTTCGAGGCCGCGTTCGCGTCGGCGATCACGGGGATGCCGCGCTCGCCGGCGGCATCCATCAGCGCATGCGCGATCGGATGCACGCGGGTGAGGGGTCCGACCCGCACGGGACCATCGAGACCCCGGAACGCCGGATCGCCCCCGGGCCGTGACTCGGAGCGGCGGAAGTACGGCAGGAGGTCGTCGTATCCCCATCCGGTCGCTCCGCGCTCAGCCCAGGCGTCGTAGTCGGCGCGGGCGCCGCGGTACCAGAGCATCGCGTTGGTCGACGAGCTGCCGCCGAGCACGCGTCCGCGCGGCATGGCGATCGCGCGGCCGAGGACATGCTCGGTGGGGGTCGAGGCGTAGCCGTGATCGTACGGTCCGCCGATGAGGGCATCCCAGTGGGCGGCTTCGAGGATCTCGCGCACCCCGCTGTGGGAGGGGCCGGCCTCGACCAGCAGCACCGTCGCATCCGGGTCTTCCGACAGGCGGGCGGCGAGCACGCATCCGGCCGCGCCGCCCCCGACGACGAGGAAGTCGTAGGAGGCGGCGGGCCTAGCGACGAACGGCATCAGGCCGCCGCCCTTCCGGCGTGGCGCCGTGGCGTGTCCCACTTTCGGCTGCTTTGAGGGGGTATTGAGCGCAGAAGTTGGGACATGCCGGCGGTGGAGGGGCTGACCGCGGCGGAGTGGTCTTCCTCCTGGAGCATGTCCCACTTTCTGTTGCTCAGAGGGGATGTTGAGCGCAGAAGTTGGGACATGGCGGGAGGGCGGCGGCTGTCCCCCGCGGGTGTGTCCCACTTTCGGCTGCTTTGAGGGGATGTTGAGCGCGGAAAGTGGGACATGGCCGCGGCTGACGGGCGGCCGGCCGCGCAGCGGAGACCCCCAGGGGGACAGACGTGCAGCATCAGTTGTGCTCGCTCGGACCCATGATGGTGATGCCCTCCGTCTCCTCGACGTGGCGCACGAAGATGTACTTGTCCTCGCGTCCGTCGGAGTGCTTGCGCTTGATACCGGGCTCGAGGATGCCGTCGGTCTTCGCCACGACGATGTAGGGCTCGTCGGCGGCGAGTCCCGCGGCGCAGTGCTCGTCGAACTCCTCCAGCGTCTGCGCGGTGAAGGCCTTCTCGACCCCGGCGCCGCGGGCTATCGCGGCGAGGTCGACGCGTCCGCCGTTGGTGTGGGTGCGGGGGCCGCCGATGGACTGGTACTGCTCGTTGTCCCACACGACGATGAAGAGGTTCGTCGGCTGCTCATTGCCGAGGGTGGCGAGGATCCCGAGGTTGAACAGCAGTCCGCCGTCGGTGTCCAGCGACACGATCTGCCGGTGCGGCAGGCCGACGGCGAGCCCGAAGGCCTCGGCCGAGACGCATCCGAGTTGCTGCTGGAACAGGCTCGCCTCACGCATGTGCGGGGCGGCGTTGTACCACTCGTCGACGGCGCCGCCGAGCGAGAGGATGACCAGCTCGTCCTGCAGGCGCGCGGCGAGCAGCTTCATGGCTTCGAAACGGGAGTAGCTCATCGGACCAGACCTCCTCCGAGCACGACGGCGGCGTGGTGGTACGAGGCGTAGGCGTGTTCGTACGCGTTGACCACCGCCTGCTCGATCTCCTCGACCTCGCGCACGATCGTGTAGGGGGTGCGCAGGGTCTGCAACAGCGGTTCCATGGTGATTCCGTGGGGGATCGCCCACCAGTTGTTCTCGCCGAGCTCGCCGCGGAAGCTCATGATCATGACGACCGGGATGCCGGCGCCGAGGCCCAGGCGGGCGAGGTGCTCAGTCGCGGCGCGCAGGCCGGAGTTCTCCATGACGAGCACGGCGCGCTTGCCCGACAGGAACACGCCGCCGGCGATCGCCGCGCCCTCTCCCTCGTTGGTGACGGGGATGGTGCGGATGTCGGCGTCGGCGTCGAGCGCCGGATACAGCTCCTTCAGGAGCGAGTCGGGAAGGTAAGTGGCGACGCTGACCCCGGCGCG
>NZ_DEPK01000200.1:6455-46739 GCF_002358725.1 Microbacterium sp. UBA3394 | reverse complement strand
CGCGGCACGCGCATCGGCGCGATCGTGCTCTGCCGCGACGTCACCGAGATCCGTCACCAGGAGCAGGAGCTCATCACCAAAGACGCGACGATCCGCGAGATCCACCACCGCGTCAAGAACAATCTGCAGACGGTGGCGTCCCTGCTGCGCATCCAGGCGCGGCGCTCCCACACCGACGAGGCGCGCGACGCCCTGACGCATGCGATGCGTCGCGTCTCGGCCATCGCCGTCGTCCACGACACCCTGTCGGAGGGTCTCACGCAGGTGGTCGACTTCGACGACGTCTTCGACCGCGTCCTCAAGCTCGTCGCCGAGGTGGCCGCGTCACCCAGCACCCGTGCCCGCACCCGCAAGTCGGGGCGCTTCGGCACGCTTCCCAGCGAGTACGCCACCCCGCTCGCCCTGGCCTTGACCGAATTGGTCACCAACGCCGTCGAGCACGGCCTCGCGGGCCGCGAGGGCGAGGTGGAGATCATCGCCGAGCGCACCGAGGAGCGTCTCGCGGTGCGAGTGCGTGACAGCGGATCCGGACTGCCCGAGGGTCAGGTCGGGCGAGGCCTCGGGACGCAGATCGTCCGCACGCTGATCCAGGGAGAGCTCAGCGGAGCGATCGACTGGCACACGCTCGTGGGAAGCGGGACCGAGGTCACGATCGACATCCCGCTGCGCTACATCGGTCGCGCAGCGAGATGAACCGGAGCGTCAGCTGGCGCGGCGCGCGCGAGCGGCGCGTCGCTTCAGAGCCCGGCGCTCGTCTTCGCTGAGCCCACCCCACACGCCCGAGTCCTGGCCGGATTCCAGGGCGTACTGCAAGCAGATCTCGGTGACGGTGCACCGGGCGCACACGGCCTTGGCCTTCTCGATCTGGTCGACCGCGGGGCCGGTGTTGCCGACCGGGAAGAACAGCTCGGGGTCGACGGTCAAACAGGCGGCCTTGTCACGCCAGTCCATGGTGGTGCTCCTTGCGACGGATGGTGGGGGATGTCCCAGAGCCCGGATCGGGTTCCGATACCCTGTGGAGGGATGCGAGCGGATCGCTCGCCCCACGGCGCTGTGGGAGCACACGGCTCCGAAGATCCTCCCATAGCACACGAGTCGAATCAAGGGTTTACCGTGGGGTTTCGCGGAGGTTTCCTCCAAGACGCCTCGAAGGTCGCCACGGGTGCCGCACGGCGAGCAGATGCGCAGCCGTCAGCGACGAATGAGAAGGAGTGGTGAAGACTGATGTCCCGACTCGCGATGGCGCCGTTCGCCGCGGCCGGTCTCGCGCTCGAAGCGCTGGGTGTCGCCGCGCTGGTCGGCTGGCAGATCGTTGCGCTCGCAACGGGCGACACCGCATCCACGGTGTCGGCCGTCGCTCTGGCCGTGTTGACCGCGGTCGGCGCGGTGGGCCTGGGGGCGTTCGCGGTGGCTGTCCACCGCGGTTCCTCGATGGCGCGATCAGGAGGGATCGTCGCGCAGGTGCTGATCCTGGCCGTCGCGCTCGGCGCGGCCACGGGCGAGTACGCACATCCGCTGACGGCCGCCGCGATCGCGGTGCCGGCGGTGGTGGAACTGGTGCTGCTGATCATCACCGCCGGTCAGGCGGCGCGGCTGGCCGCCGCTGACGACGGCGCTGCTGCGGATGACTCTGTCTGACGGCCGGTCCAGCCGGACTCAGTCGAGCCCGAGCAGCTTGCGGATCCGCGCGACGTGCCCGGTCGCCTTGACGTTGTAGAGGGCGTGTTCGACGATTCCGTCGCCGTCGAGCACGATCGTCGAGCGGATGACCCCCTCGATCTTCTTGCCGTAGTTCACCTTCTCGCCCCACGCGCCGTAGGCCGAGTGGACGGCATGATCCGGATCGCTCAGCAGGTCGTAGGTCAGACCGTCGCGGTCGCGGAACTCGCGCAGCTTCGCGAGATCGTCGCGCGAGACGCCGAGCACGCGGTACCCCGCGGCCTGGATCGGACCGATCGAGTCGCGGAAATCGCACGCCTCGGTCGTGCACCCCGGGGTCATCGCCGCGGGGTAGAAGAACAGGATGGCGCCGGTGCCGCGCAGGTCGGCGAGGGTGACGGTGCTGCCGTCCTGGTCGGTGAGGGAGAAATCGGGTGCGGGCGTGCCGGGTTCGAGGCGCGTGGTCGTCATGCCTCCAGCGTAGGTGTCTCAGGCGCGGTCGGCGAAGGTCGACAGCAGGCGCTGAAGGGAGTCCAGGCGAGCCGCGCCGCGCGCGCCCAGGCGTCCTTCCGCGACGGCCTCGACGATCGCGCAGTCCGGCGCGTCGGGAAGATGCGTGCAGCCGCGTGGGCAGTCGCGCGCGATCTCGGCGAGATCGGTGAAACCCCGGAGAAGGTTCGCGGGGTCCACGTGGCCGAGACCGAACGAGCGCACGCCGGGAGTGTCGATGACCCACCCGTTCCCCGCCGCCGCGCGGTATCTCAGACTCACCGTGGACGACGAGGTGTGCCGGCCACGACCGGTCACCTCGTTGACGTGTCCGGTGGCGCGTCCGGCCGTGGGCACGAGGGCGTTCACGAGGGTCGACTTGCCGACGCCCGAGTGCCCGACGAACACCGTGGAGTGGCCCACGAGAGCGGCACCGACATCGTCGACGGGCATGTGCTCGCGGGCGCTGGTGAACACCCGCAGGTCCAGCCCTTCGAAGTGCTGGAGGAAGCGCGTCGGATCGGCGAGGTCGGTCTTGGTCACGACC
The DNA here is from genome assembly GCF_002358725.1 of Microbacterium sp. UBA3394. Taxonomy (NCBI): domain Bacteria; kingdom Bacillati; phylum Actinomycetota; class Actinomycetes; order Micrococcales; family Microbacteriaceae; genus Microbacterium; species Microbacterium sp. UBA3394. Next base: position 44,044 of record NZ_DEPK01000200.1, on the reverse strand, counting down.
ATCAGTGGTCTGATGCCCGCGTCGAGGGCCGCGACGAGGTAGCGGTCGACGAGCCGCTCGCGCGGCTCCGGGTCGGCGGCGGCGACCACCACGAGCATCTGATCGGCGTTGGCGACCACGATGCGTTCGACCTGGTCGGTGTCGTCGGCGCTGCGGCGCAGGAGAGACGTGCGCTCCTCGATGCCGACGATGCGGGCGAGGGTACCGGCCGTGCCCGAGGTGTCGCCCACCACGCGAGCGCGGTCGCCCGTGACGATCGCGGTGCGACGCAGCTCCCGCGCGCGTGTGGCCAGTGCGGGATGCTCGTCGGGTCCGTCCTCGTCGACGAGCACCGTGTACCGGCCGCGGTCGACGCCGAGCACGCGGCACACCACGGCATCCTCGTGCGCGGGCCGCCGTTTGGTGCGCGGGCGATTGGCCTTCGGATTCGGTCGCACGCGCACATCGGACTCGTCGAACTTCGGCTCGTCGTCCTCGTCGACGTCGTCGAGCCAACTCACCGCGCCTCCGCCGTCACGAGGCCAGTGACGCGGACACGTCGTCGCCGTGGATCATCGCTCGCCACAGCTGGGGGAACTGCGGCAGGGTCTTGGCGGTCGTGCCGATGTCGTCGACCTCGATGCCCGGCACGGCGAGGCCGATGAGGGCTCCCGTCGTCGCCATGCGGTGGTCGTGGTGCGCCCGCCAGACGCCGGCATGCAGTGGGCGTGGCACGATGCGGATGCCGTCCGGGAGTTCGTGCGCCTCACCGCCGAGGGCACGCAGCTCGCCGATGAGCGCGGCGATGCGATCGGTCTCGTGACCGCGGATGTGTCCGATGCCGTGGAGCACGCTCTCGCCGTCGGCGAAGGCCGCGAGACCGAAGATCGTCGGGGCGAGCTCGCCCGCCGCTGAAAGGTCGAGTTCGACGCCGTGGATGCCGTTGCCGGCCCCGACGGTCAGCGCGCCGCCGCGCCGGCTCACGCGCCCTCCCATGACGGCGAGGATGTCCGCGAGCATGGCGCCCGGCTGCGTGGAGTGCGGCGGCCACCCCTGCACGGTGACCTGGCCGCCGGCGACCATCGCCGCGGCCAAGAACGGCGCGGCGTTGGACAGGTCGGGCTCGACGGCGATGTCCTTGCCGCGGATCGGGCCCGCCGGCACGATCCACTCGCCGACGGACGGACGCTCGACGTGCACGCCGCGGTGCGCGAGCGCTTCGACGGTCATGTCGATGTGCGGCATGCTCGGCAGCCGATCGCCCGCGTGCACCAGGTGCAGGCCGACGTCGAAGCGTGGTGCGGCCAGCAGCAGGCCGGAGACGAACTGGCTCGACGCGCTGGCGTCGATCGTGATCTCGCCACCGCGCACGTGCCCGTGACCGCGCACCGAGAACGGCAGTGACCAGCGACCACCGTCGTCGATATCGACACCCACGTCGCGGAGCGCCTTGATCATCGCCCCCATGGGTCGATGCAGCGCGCTCTGGTGCGCGGTGACGGTGATCTCGCCTCCGGTGAAGCCCGCCAGCGGCGTGACGAACCGCATCACGGTCCCCGCCTGACCGCAATCCACGACGCCGCCGTGCGACAGCGGCCAGCGCGGCGTGATCACAAGATCGTCTCCGAACGGACTGTCGCCGGCTTCCGTCTCGATCCCGACCCCGAGCGAGCGCAGGGCGTCGACCATGCGGGCGGAGTCGTCGGAATGGAGCGGGGCACGCAGACGACTCGGGCCGTCCGCGAGAGCCGCGAGGACGAGCTCGCGGTTCGTCAGCGACTTCGAGCCGGGCACGGACAACGTCGAATCCAGCGGCCCGTCGGCGACGGGCGCCTGCCAGGCTCCGGTCGCGGCCGAAGTGGACGTGGGGGAATACCCGTCGGTGGTCATCGGTTCCTAGATTACTGAACCCTCGAGAGGAGCCGCATGATCACGACGCTGAGTCGTCCCGTGAAGACGCATGTCGGCGCCTCGGAGACCTCGCACGGGGCCGACGTAGACTTCTCCGTGATGAGCGATCAGGCCGAGACGGCGGAAGAGGCCCGCACCCAATTCGAGGCGCAGGCGCTGCCGTTCATGGACCCCCTGTACGCGGCGGCCATGCGCATGACGCGGAACCCCGCCGACGCCGCGGATCTGGTGCAGGAGACGTTCGTGAAGGCGTTCGCCTCGTGGTCGTCGTTCACGCAGGGAACGAACCTCAAGGCGTGGCTCTACCGCATCCTCACCAACACCTACATCAACACCTACCGCAAGAAGCAGCGCGAGCCGTATCAGGGCACCATCGACGAGCTCGAGGACTGGCAGCTCGGCGGCGCCGAGTCCACCACCGCCACGAGCAGCCGGTCGGCAGAGGCCGAGGCGATCGACCACATGCCGGCGTCGGCGGTCAAGGATGCGCTGCAGTCCATCCCGGAGGACTTCCGGATGGCGGTCTACCTGGCAGACGTGGAGGGGTTCGCCTACCAGGAGATCGCCGACATCATGAAGACCCCGATCGGCACGGTCATGAGCCGCCTGCACCGAGGCAGGCGGATGCTGCGTGACCTGCTGGCGGAGTACGCACGCGAGCGCGGCATCGAGACCGCGCCGACGAGGAGTGAGAAATGACCGATTGCGGCTGCGAGAAGGCGCGGCGCGACCTCGAGGAGTACCTGCGCAACGAGGTCTGCAAGACCGAGCACGCCGACATCAAGGAGCACCTGGATCACTGTCCGGCCTGTCGCGATGAGGCGCTCGTCGCAACGACCCTGACCGACGTGGTGGCGCGGGCGTGCCGCGAGACCGCGCCCGAAGACCTGCGCGATCAGGTTCTCGCCCGCGTGAGGGCCATCCAGGCCGGTCACTGATCGTTCACGGCACCACCACGGTCAAGGGCGTGTGACGAAGACCGCGGCATCCATGCGGTGCGGCGGTCTTCGTCACAGCTCCGTGCGCAGTTCAGCGCAGCGTGAGAGCGGTCTTGATGATCTCGGCCTGCTCGAGCGCGTGCACCTTCGGCGAACCGGTCGCGGTCGACGCGGCGGCTTCGCGGGAGACGCGGCGGACGGTGCGGCCATCGAGGTGCTTGGACAGCTCGAGCGCGATGAACGGCCACGCACCCTGGTTCTCCGGCTCGTCCTGCACCCACACGAGCTCCGCGTCGGGGTAGGAGGCCAGCACCGACCGCAGTGCCTCGATTGGTGACGGATAGTACTGCTCGAGGCGCACCAGCGCGACAGCGGGATTCGGGTTCTTCTCGAGCTCGGCGCGCAGATCCCAGTGGATCTTTCCAGCATGCAGCAGCACGCGGCGCACGGCGCTCTTGTCGATGCCGCGGTCGTCGTCGAGCACGGGTTCGAACCGCCCGGTGAGGAACGCGTCGACGGGGCTGGTCGCGCCGCGCAGGCGCAGCATGGCCTTCGGCGTGAACACCACCAGGGGGCGACGCGGCCGCGCGTAGGCCTGCCGGCGCAGCAGATGGAAGTAGGACGCGGGCGTCGACGGGCGCGCGATGGTCATGTTGTCCTGCGCGCACATCGCCAGGAAGCGCTCGATGCGGGCCGACGAGTGGTCCGGACCCTGGCCCTCGTAGCCGTGGGGGAGCAGCAGGACGACGCTCGACTGCTGGCCCCACTTCTGCTCCGCCGACGAGATGAACTCGTCCACCACCGACTGTGCGCCATTGGCGAAGTCACCGAACTGCGCCTCCCACAGCACGAGCGCCTCGGCGCGCTCGACCGAGTATCCGTACTCGAATGCCATCGCGGCGTACTCGCTGAGCAGAGAGTCATAGGCGAAGAACTTGCCCTGGCTGTCGGACAGGTTCGTCAGCGGCAGCCACTCCTGCCCGTTGGCGCGATCGTGCAGCACGCTGTGGCGCTGCGCGAAGGTGCCGCGACGGGCATCCTGACCCGCCAGGCGCACCGGCGTGCCCTCGACCAGCAGCGAGCCGAAGGCGAGCAGCTCGCCGAACGCCCAGTCGATCCCGCCGTTGCGGCTCATGTCGTGGCGCTTGTCGAGCAGCTGCTGCAGCTTGCTGTGCACCGTGAAGCCCTCGGGCTTGTTCACGAAGCGGTCGCCGATCATGTGGACGACCTCGCGCGAGACGGCCGTCGACTCGGGCTCGCCGACCGAGGCATCCGGTGCCGCATCGGTGTTGACGACCTCGTTGGTGCCCGTCTCGGCGGCGTGCGTCTCGGCGAAGGCGACCTCGAGGCGGCCCTGGAAGTCCTGCTTGGCCTGCTCGTACTCCTCCTGGGTGATGTCACCGCGACCGACCAGCGATTCGGTGTACAGGCGCCGCACGGAGCGCTTTGCCTCGATGAGGTTGGTCATCAGCGGCTGCGTCATCGACGGGTCGTCGCCCTCGTTGTGACCGCGACGGCGGTAGCAGACGAGGTCGATGACGACATCCTTGTGGAACTTCTCGCGGTAGGCGAACGCCAGCTGGGACACGCGCACGACCGCTTCGGGGTCGTCGCCGTTCACGTGGAAGATCGGAGCCTGGATGGTCTTGGCGACGTCGGTCGCGTACACCGAGGTGCGGGCGTCCTGCGGCACGGTGGTGAAGCCGACCTGGTTGTTGACCACCACGTGGATGGTGCCGCCGGTGCGGTAACCGCGCAGCTGCGACATCTGCAGCGTCTCGACGACGACGCCCTGGCCGGAGAAGGCCGCGTCGCCGTGGACCAGGACCGGCAGCCACGAGAACGAGCCGATGGGCTTGAGGTCCTGCTTGGCGCGCACGATGCCCTCGAGCACGCCGTCGACCGTCTCGAGGTGCGACGGGTTCGCGGCCAGATACACCGGGAGCTCCTCGCCGCCGTCGGCGACGAAGGTCCCCGACGTTCCGAGGTGATACTTCACATCGCCGGAACCGCTCTTGGAGCCGATCGCGACGGAACCCTCGAACTCGCGGAACACCTGCCCGTAGGTCTTGCCGGCGATGTTGGTCAGCACGTTGAGGCGACCGCGGTGCGCCATGCCGATCGCGGCGCCGTCGAGCCCCGCCTCGGCCGCACCCTGCAGAATCTCGTCGAGGAGCGGGATCAGCGACTCGCCGCCCTCGAGACTGAAGCGCTTCTGGCCGACGTACTTCGTCTGCAGGAACGTCTCGAACGCCTCGGCCTGGTTCAGCTTCTTCAGCACGCGCAGCTGCTCGTCATGCGTGGGCTTCTGGTACTTGACTTCGACGTTGTCCTGGAACCAGCGACGCTGATCGGGATCCTGGATGTGCATGTACTCGATGCCGATCGTGCGGCAGTACGAGTCCCGCAGCACCCCGAGGATGTCGCGGAGCTTCATCACGCGCTTGCCGCCGAAGCCGCCGGTGACGAACTCGCGGTCGAGGTCCCAGAAGGTCAGACCGTGCTGCTCGATCTCGAGGTCGGGGTGGGTGCGCTGGATGTATTGGAGCGGGTCGATGTCGGCCATCAGGTGGCCGCGCACCCGGAACGAGTTGATCAGTTCCTGGACGCGGGACTGCTTGTCGACGCGCTCGGCCAGGTCGACATTGATGTCGTTGGCCCAATGGATCGCAGCGTAGGGGATGCGCAGTGCGGCGAAGATGTCGTCGTAGAAGCTGCGCTCGCCGATCAGCAGCTCGTGCACGCGCTTGAGGAACTCGCCCGAGCCGGCGCCCTGGATGACCCGGTGGTCATAGGTGCTCGTGAGCGTGATCGTCTTGCCGATCGCCATCTCGTTGAGCGTCTTGGAGCTGGCGCCCTGGAACTCCGCGGGGTAGTCCAGCGCGCCGGCGCCGACGATGCAGCCCTGACCCTTCATCAGTCGCGGTACCGAGTGCACGGTGCCGATGCCGCCGGGGTTGGTCAGCGAGATCGTCGTGCCCTGGAAGTCGGCCGCGGTGAGCTTGTTCTTGCGCGCCCGCCCGACGAGGTCCTCGTAGGAGGCGAGGTACTCGCCGAAGGTGAGGGATTCCGCGCGCTTGATCGAGGGCACAAGGAGGGCGCGGGTGCCGTCGGGCTTGGGGATGTCGATCGCGATGCCCAGGTTGATGTGGGCCGGCGCCACCACCGAGGGCTTGCCGTCGATCTCGGCGTAGAACACGTTCTGGCTCGGGATCTCCTTGAGCGCCCGGATGATCGCCCAGCCGATGAGGTGCGTGAAGCTGACCTTGCCGCCGCGCGTGCGCGACATGTGGTTGTTGATCACGATGCGGTTGTCGATCATGAGCTTCGCAGGGATGGTGCGCACGCTCGTGGCGGTCGGCACCGTCAGCGACTCGTCCATGTTCGCCGCGAGGGTCTTCGGCATGCCGCGCAGCGCGGTGACCGTGTCCTCCTCGGTCGACTCCTCGGCAGAGGAGGGCACGACCTTCGGCGCCTGGGCGGGGATCGGCTGCGCCGCAGCCGGCTTCGCGGTGGTGCGCGCCACCGGCGGAGCGCCGATGACGGGAACCGGCGCGGTCACCGGGTGTGCGGTCGGTGCGGCTCCATCCGGGGCCGGGACCTCGCCCTTGACGGGGCTGTACTCCTCGAGAATCGGCCACCAGGCCTTGTCGACGGAGTTCTTGTCGACCTTGAACTGCTCGTACAGCTCGTCGACGAGCCATTCATTGGCCCCGAACTCCCCTTCGCTCGAAACCCCGACGCCCGTCACCTGGCTCGACACGCCTTATCGCCCGCTTTCGTGAAGATCGTGTGGAATACGACGAACCGTCAGCGGCTCGCACGCTCGAGGATCAAGCGTAGTCCTTTCTGGCTGGGCGTTCGCCACGCGCGCGAAGGTTGCCAGAACGATTCCGAACCCCCGGGGCGGCTCTCCTCGGAGGCGGCTCGTTACGCTGGGTCCATGGAGTTCTACGGCGCCCAGCCCGAGGTCGATCTCACCTATTCGGATGTCTTCCTCGTCCCCCGTCGATCGGAGGTGGCGAGCCGCCTCGACGTCGACCTCGCGCCCGACGACGGCACCCCCGCCACGCTCCCGCTGGTGGCGGCGAACATGAACTCGGTCACCGGTCCGCGGCTCGCGGCCACCCTCTCCCGTCGCGGCGGCCTGGGTGTGCTGCCGCAGGACATGCCCCTGCAGGACCTCGACGCGGCCATCCGATGGGTGAAGGCGCAGCCCGTGACGTGGGACACCCCGCTCGTGCTGCCGCCGGACATGACCGTCGCCGAGGCCGCGCAGATCGTGCCGGCAACGGAGGGGCACGGCATCGTCGTCAGCGACGCCGCCGGCGGCGACATCCTCGTCGATGACGTGCAGGGGATCGTGCCGGCGGCTCGGCTCGGCACCGCGCTCCCCGACGCGCGCCTGGGCGATCTCGCCCGTGGCCGCCCCTCGTCGATCGACGCCGACGACGTCGCGGATGCCCGGCACGCGTTCGACCTGATGGTCGCCGCCGACGTCGAGACGGTCTGCGTGCTTCATCACGGCCACCTGGTGGGCACGCTGACGCGGCGCAGCGCGCTGCGCTCGACGCTGTACCGACCCGCCGTCGACGGCGACGGGCGGCTCGGCGTCGCCGCGGCGGTCGGGATCAACGGCGACGTCGCCGCCAAGGCGCGGGCCCTCGCGGCGGCCGGTGTCGACGTGCTCGTCGTCGACACCGCGCACGGGCATCAGGAGGGCATGCTGCGGGCGCTGCGCACGGTCGCCGACCTCGACCTCGGACTTCCCATCGCGGCCGGCAACATCGTCACCGCCGCCGGGGTCGGCGACCTCGTCGACGCCGGCGCGACGATCCTGAAGGTGGGCGTGGGCCCGGGCGCGATGTGCACGACGCGGATGATGACCGCCGTCGGACGCCCGCAGTTCTCCGCGGTGCTCGAGACGGCGGAGGCGGCGCGCGCCGCCGGCGCGCACGTCTGGGCCGACGGGGGAGTGCGCTACCCCCGCGACGTCGCGCTGGCGCTCGCGGCGGGGGCGGCATCCGTCATGATCGGCTCGTGGTTCGCCGGCACCATCGAGGCGCCCGGGCGCCTGCAGACCGACGCCGACGGTCGCGTGTTCAAGGAGTCGTGGGGCATGGCCTCCACGAAGGCCGTGCAGGATCGGTTCGGCCGGCTGGACCCCTACGAGCGCGCGCGCAAGGAGCTGTTCGCCGAGGGGATCTCGTCGTCGAAGATCTACCTCGATCCGCTGCGGCCCGGCCTGGAGGACCTGCTGGACATGATCACGGCGGGCGTGCGCTCCTCGTTCACCTACGCGGGCGCCGCCACCGTGGCGGACTTCCACGCCCGCGCCCGCGTCGGGCTGCAGTCCGCCGCCGGCTACGACGAGGGCAAGGCGCTGCCGGTCAGCTGGTGATGCCGCCTCCCGGCCCGGACGCATCCGTTCGCTTGTCACGGGATGCCCCGTAGCGCGGCCTAAGCGACATCGAGCGTCAGGTGAACGGCGCGAGAAGCTGGGAGGAGCCCGCGCGCGGGCGCGCGTGACTGCCGTAAGATCTTCTCCACGATGGACGACCCTCCCAGTTGCAGACGCTCGCCCCACCGACCCGACCACCGCATGAGCGGGGGTGACGCGTGATGGACTACGTCATGCTGGGCGTGGGGCTCCTTCTGACCATCGGCACCGGTCTGTTCGTGGCCAGCGAGTTCGCGCTGGTGAACCTCGACCGTGCCGACCTCGAGTCTCGGCAGAAGGCGGGTGAATCCCGGCTGGCGCTGACGATCAGCGCGCTGCGGATCACCTCGACCCACCTCTCCAGCGCGCAGCTGGGCATCACCCTGACGACGCTCCTGACCGGTTACACGATGGAGCCGGCGATCTCGAACCTGCTGCGCCCCGTGCTCACGTCGTGGGGCTGGCCGGATGCGCTGGTCACGCCGCTGTCGGCGACGATCGGCATCGCGATCGCGACGGTCTTCTCGATGATCATCGGCGAGCTCGTGCCCAAGAACTTCGCGCTCGCCGTGCCGCGGCAGACCGCCAAGCTCGTCATGCCGTTCCAGGTGGCCTTCACCACCGTCTTCCGGCCCGCCATCCTCGTGCTCAACGGCAGCGCGAACGGCGTGCTCCGAGCCATCGGCATCGAGCCCAAGGAGGAGCTGTCGGGGGCGCGCACCGCCGAGGAGCTGTCGAGCCTCGTGCGCCGGTCGGCCAGTGCCGGCGTGCTCGAGGAGGACACGGCGTCGCTCTTGGATCGGAGCCTGACCTTCTCGCGGTTGAGCGCCGCCGACGTGATGACGCCGCGACCGAGCGTGCACGCCGTCGCCGTCGGCGACGCCGTCGAAGACGTGATCCAGCTGGCGCGCCGCACGGGGCACAGCCGCTTCCCCGTCTACGAGGACTCGATGGACGACATCGTCGGCGTCGTGCACCTCAAGGCGGCCGTCAGCGTGCCGCGGGCCAAGCGCGCCGAGGTGCCGGTGGGGGCGATCAGCAGCGAGCCGCTGCGAGTCCCCGAGGCGGTGCATCTGGATGCGCTGGTCGCCGAACTCCGCACGCGCGGCTACCAGATGGCCGTCGTCGTCGACGAATACGGCGGCACCGCGGGGGTCGTCACGCTCGAGGACATCGTCGAGGAGATCGTCGGCGAGGTGCTCGATGAGCACGACCGGCGTCGCGCGGGAATCGTCCGCGCATCCGGGTCCATCATCTTCCCGGGCGAGCTGCGGCCCGATGAGCTGCTGGATCGCACCGGCATCCGCATCCCCGAGGGCGAGGTCTACGACACCGTCGGCGGGTTCATCATGAGCGTGCTCGAGCGCATCCCCACCGCGGGCGACGCACTTCAGCTGGAGGAGGGCGTCATCGAGGTGCAGCGCATGGAGGGCCGCCGCGTCGATCGCGTACGGTTCACGCCGGTGGCCGTTCCGGTCGCCTCGGCCGCCGAGGGAGGTGAGCGCCGATGAGCGATTGGGCCGGGCTCGCGTGGCTGGGTGTGCTCCTGGTCGCCAACGCCTTCTTCGTCGGTGCCGAGTTCGCCGTGATCTCCGCTCGCCGCTCGCAGATCGAGCCGCTGGCCGAACGCGGTTCGCGCAGCGCCAAGACCGCGCTGTTCGCCATGGAGCACGCGACGCTCATGCTGGCGACCAGCCAGCTGGGCATCACGATCTGCTCGCTGCTCATCCTGAACGTCTCCGAGCCGGCCATCCACCACCTGCTGGCCGTGCCGCTGGGGCTCACCGGGCTGAGCGAAGCGCTCGTGGACACCATCGCGTTCGTCATCGCGCTGCTGGCCGTGTCGTACCTGCACGTCGTGTTCGGCGAGATGGTGCCGAAGAACCTCGCGTTCTCGGTGCCCGACCGGGCCGTGCTGATGCTCGCGACGCCGCTGGTGTGGGTCTCCAAGGTGTTCCACCCCGTGATCGTCACTCTCAACTGGACCGCCAACCACATCGTCCGGCTGGCCCGCGTGGAGCCGAAGGACGAGGCGGCCTCGACCTTCACCCTCGAGGAGGTCGCCACGATCGTGACGCAGTCGCGTATCGAGGGCGTGCTCGACGACTCGGCGGGGACCGTGGCGGCCGTGGTGGAGTTCACCGACAAGAAGGCCAAGGACATCGCCGTGCCCCTCGGCGACCTGGTGACCCTCCCGGAGCGCACCACGCCCCACAAGATCGAGCGGGCGGTCGCCAAGCACGGCTTCTCGCGCTACGTGATCGTCGACGGGGAGGGCGTGCCGACCGGCTACGTGCACCTGAAGGACGTGCTGCGTGCGGCGGAGGGCCCCGACGGGGGTGCCGACGTGACGCGCCCCATCCCGTCCAAGCGCATCCATCACATGGTGCCGGTGACGGAGGAGACGGACCTGGAGGATGCCCTCGCGCTGATGCGCAATGCGGGCCGCCACCTCGCCCAGGTGCGCGACACCTCAGGGCAGACGACGGCGGTGCTGTTCCTCGAGGACATCATCGAGGAGCTCATCGGCGAGGTGCAGGACGCCACGAGCCGTCGGCGCTGATCCGCCCGTCGGTCGCCGCCGCATCGCTTCGCCCGGATAGGGTGTGCGGCATGCGCAGATGGACGGCGACCGACGCGGCGGGAAGCCTTCGGGCCCCGACCTCTCACGACGACAAGTACACGCGCGGGGTGGTGGGCATCCGCACGGGATCACCGTCGTTCAAAGGTGCCGCCGTGCTGGGCGTCGAGGCCGCCTGGCGCGCCGGTGTCGGGATGGTGCGCTACGTCGGACCGGCCGGCGCGGAGGTGCTGGCCCGTCGCCCCGAGACCGTGCTCTCCGAAGGCCGTGTCAACGCCTGGGTGATCGGCTCGGGCACCGACCCGGCCCACCGCGACGATGCCGAGACCGCCCTGCTGCGGGAGATCCTCGCCGGGACCGTGCCGGTCGTGGTCGATGCCGGAGCGCTCGACCTCGTCGATCATCCCGCGGCTCCCGTTGTCATCACCCCGCACGCGGGCGAGTTCGGTCGTCTGCGCTCCAGGCTCGGCATGCCGCCGGTGGACCCCGACGCCGACCTCGCGGAGCGCGACGACGCCGCCCTCGAGACCGCGGAGGCGCTCGGCGCCGCCGTGCTGCTCAAGGGGGCGCGCACGGTCTCCGCCGCGCCGGGCGGATTCATCGCGGTCGTCGCGGATGCCACGCCGTGGCTTGCGACAGCGGGCACGGGGGATGTGCTCGCCGGGGCGATCGGCGCCCTCGCGGCGGGTGCGGAAGACCTCACCTCGGCGACCCAGTGGGGACCCGTCGCCGCCACGGGGGCGTGGCTGCACGGGCGTGCCGCCAACGTGGCCGCCGGCCGATACGGCCTCGCGGGCGGCCCGATCACCGCGCTCGACGTGGCCGACGCCCTGCCGGCCGCCGTCGGCGAGGTCATCGCCGCCGCCCCGGCCTGAGGAGCCGCGTCGCTCTAGGATGGAGCGGTGTCGAGGCGGGGGATGCTGTGGGCGGGCTTCGCGGTCGTTCACGTGCTCATCGCAGCGGCGGGCTTCGTGCTGCCGAACCAGCCGATGGGCGATGTCTATCTCGTCTACGAGCCGTGGTCGCTCCAGGCGCTGTCGGGGGAGTCCCTCGTCGGCGTCGACGAGGCGTGGGTGTATCCGCAGCTCGCCCTCCTGCCCATGCTCGCAGCGCACGCCCTGACGTGGATAGCGGGATACGAGGTCGCGTGGGCGGTGCTGGTCACCGCGCTCGACGCGGCCGCCTTCGCGATGCTGGTGGGTGCCGCGCGCTCGCGCGGCCGCACGACCGCAGCGGTGTTCTGGCTCGTCTTCGCCGTCGCGCTCGGCCCGGTGGGCATGTATCGCCTCGACGGCGTCACCGTGCCGATCGCCATCGCGGGGCTGCTGTGGCTGGTCCGACGCCCGGTGATCGCGGCGATCCTGCTGGCCGCCGCGACGTGGATCAAAGTCTGGCCGGCCGCGCTCCTGGCGGCAGCGGTCGTCGCGCTCCGGCGGCGTCTGGTCGTGCTCGGCGCGGCGGCGGCGACCAGCGCGGTCGTGCTGGGGGCCATCGCCGTCCTCGGGGGCGCATCCCACGCCTTCGGGTTCGTCGCCGGACAGACCGCACGCGGCCTGCAGATCGAGGCGCCGGTGAGCGGATGGTTCCTGTGGCAGGTCGTCACCGGCTCCGCCGACGCGGCGATCGTGTACGACCGCGACATCCTCACCTTCCAGGTGCAGGGCCCGGGAGTCGACGCGGTCTCGGCGGCGATGACGCCGCTGCTCGTGCTCGTCGCCGGTGCCGTCGTGATCCTCGGTGCGGTCAAGATGTGGCGCGGCGCGTCGTTCGCGGCGCTCTTCCCGCCGTTCTCGCTCGCCCTCGTCCTCACGCTGATCGTCGTCAACAAGGTCGGATCCCCGCAGTTCCTCGCGTGGCTGATCGCCCCGCTCGTGCTCTGGCTCGTGGTCGATCGGCGCCGAGGGATGGGGCCCGCCGCGCTCGCCGTCGGCGCGGCCGGTCTCACGCAGGTCGTGTATCCGCTCGTCTACGGCGGCATCCTCGTCGCCGAGCCCGTGTCCGTGGCGGTGCTGACACTGCGCAATGTGCTCCTCATCGTTCTGCTCGCGTGGGCGGTCACCCGCACCGCTCGCGTCCGCACGTCCGTCGCCGTGACCGTCGCGGCGCCCTGACCGTCTGGAGACTCCCATGCTCATCGCCTTCTCCGTAGCGCCGAGCGGCACCGGAAACGTCGACGGCTCGGTGCACGACGCCGTCGCCGCGGCGGTCCGGATCGTGCGCGAGAGCGGACTGCCTCACCGCACCACCTCGATGTTCACCGAGATCGAGGGGGAGTGGGACGAGGTCATGGGCGTCGTGAAGGCCGCCACCGAAGCCGTCATGCCCTTCGGATCACGGGTCTCGCTCGTGCTGAAGGCCGACATCCGGCCCGGGTACTCCGGCGAGCTCGACGCGAAGATCGAGCGCCTCGAGTCCGCGATCGACGACGCGGAGTAGGACTCACGCCGGCGGATGTCCGCGGCACCGCCGTGCGCGACGCACGCTCGATGGGCCGGAGATGTCAGTCGAGGAGGCGACGCAGGTGCGCGGAGACGACGGGCGTCTCGATGAGGAAGGCGTCGTGACCGAAGTCGCTCGTGATCACCGCGGCGCGATCGCCGTCGAGCGCGTTCGCGATGCCCGCGGCGATGCGGTGCTGACCGTCGACGGGAAAGAGTCGGTCACTGTCGATGCCGAGCACCAGCGTCGTCGCCGTCACGCGCGCGAGCGCCGCGTCGATGCCGCCGCGGTCCCGGCCGACGTCGTGGGAGTTCATCGCCTCGACGAGCGTGATGTAGGTGTTGGCGTCGAAGCGTCGCGTGAACTTGTTGCCGTGGAAGTCGAGATACGACTCGACCGCGAACCGGCCGCCGTGCCCGAGCGGACTCACCCCGGACTGCCATGATCGCTGGAACCGCTGGTTGAGCTCCGTGGGGGAGCGGTAGTTCAGAAGCGCCATGCGTCGCGCGAGGGACAGCCCACGCGTCGGTCCGTTGCCGTCGCCGGCGTCGTAGTAGTCGCCGCCCGCGAAGCGCGGGTCCATGCGGATGGCCTCCAGCTGCACGGAGTTCAGGGCGACCTGGTCGGCGGTGTTGGCCGGGGGCGCAGCGATGACGGCGAGGCGCTCCACCCGCTCGGGATGCATCACGGCCCACTCGAGTGCGTGCATCCCTCCCATCGAGCCGCCCACGACGCCGGCCCAGCGCTCGATGCCGAGCGCGTCGGCGAGCCGCGTCACCGCGTGAACCTGGTCGCGGACCGTCAGGTACGGGAAGCGTGCCGCCCACTCCGCCCCGTTGGGCGCGATGCTGGCGGGGCCGGTCGACCCCTGGCAGCCGCCGAGCATGTTCGGGGCGATGACGAACCAGCGGTCGGTGTCGATCGCGGCACCGGGCCCCACGATGTCGTCCCACCAGCCGGCGGTCGGGTGCCCCGGTCCGGCGGGCCCTCGAACGTGGCTGTCGCCGGTCACCGAGTGCAGCAGCAGCACCGCATTGTCGCGGGTGGGGGACAGCTCCCCCCAGGACTCGTAGGCCAGCCGGTACCCGGGCAGCTCGTCGCCGCCCTCGGTGCGGAACGGTCCGAACGCCGCGAATCGGCGGTCGCCGACGGGATCGCCGTCCTGCCACGCTCCGGTGGCGGGCGGTCGACCCAGGAGCAGGCGCGCGTCGGCCTCCGTCACCGGTGCCGAGGGCACCGTGTCCTCGGAGGTCTGCCAGTCCATCGCGGCGGTCCTTTCATCGAGCGGTCGGCCGTGTCCTCTCACGGTATCCGCTCCGCCTCGCGGGATCGCGCGTATGACGACGCCGCGACCGTGAGGCTGCGACGCGGGCCGGAGGCCGTACATGCCGGGCACGTTATGTTCCGGAGCTAAACTTGTCCTTCGACCGATCGAGCCGGCGTGCTCGTGATGAGGAGGGTGCCGTTGGCTGGAAACGCGACGACCCGGTTCTCGAACGTCTCCCTGCTGTCGGTGGCGAGCGTGCTGCCGACGCGGGTCACGAGCTCCGACGACATCGAAGCGCGCCTGGGCCCGGCGCTGCAGCGGCTGAAGCTGCGGCCCGGATTGTTACGGCGCGTCGCCGGGGTCCTCGAGCGTCGCAACTGGGCGTCGGGGGAATCGTCCGACGCCGCCACCATCGCCGCGGGCGAGCGCGCACTCCGCGAGGCCGGCGTCGACGCGTCCGAGGTCGGTCTGCTCATCAACACCTCGGTCAGCCGCAAGCATCTCGAGCCCTCCGTCGCCGTCACCCTGCACCACGGCCTCGGCCTGCCGACGTCGGCGGTGAACTTCGACGTCGCCAATGCGTGCCTCGGCTTCGTGAGCGGGATGAACCTCGCCGCGAGCATGATCGAGTCCGGGCAGATCCGCTACGCCATCATCGTCAACGGCGAGGATGCCGACGACATCCAGGGCAACACCATCGAGCGCCTCAAGGGCGAGGGGATCGGGCGCGACGCGTTCATGAGCGAGTTCGCCTCGCTCACGCTCGGCTCCGGAGCGGCAGCGGCCGTGCTCGGACGGGCGGACGAGCATCCCGAGGGCCACCGCATCCTGGGCGGGGTGACCCGTGCGGCGACCCAGTTCCACGAGCTGTGCGTCGGCAGCGTCGACGGCATGTTCACCGACGCGAAGGCCCTGCTGCGCGGGGGCCTCGAGCTCGTGGTGTCGGCGTGGAAGGATGCGGCGTCGGACTGGAACTGGACCGGCATGGACCGCTACATCACCCACCAGGTCTCGTCGGTGCACACCAACGCGATCGTGAAGGCCGCGCGGCTCGACCGCGCCAAGGTGCCCACGACCTTCCCCGAATACGGCAACGTCGGACCCGCGTCCATCCCCATCACCCTCGATCAGGAGAAGCGCAACCTCTCGCGCGGCGACCGGGTGCTCCTGATGGGCGTCGGGTCGGGCCTGAACACGGCGATGATGGAACTCGCCTGGTGATCTCGCGCGCCGAGACCACCCTTCCCCCCGTCCGCGGGCTCGACGACCGCTTCCGGCGCACCCTCGAGGTTCCCGGCGTCCTCGCCGACGCGGGCCGCACGCGCACGTGGCACCATCTGGACACCGCAGACAGGCTGACCGATCTCGGCGCCGTGCCCGTCGGCACCATCCTCGCGGTGCACGGCAACCCGACGTGGTCGTTCCACTGGCGGCGCATCGCCGACGAGTCGGTGCGGCGGGCCGAGCGCGGCGAACCGACGTGGCGCGTGGTCGCCGTCGACCAGCTCGAGATGGGATTCTCCGACCGCACCGACCTCACCCGCACGCTCGAGCAGCGTGTGGCCGACCTCGGCGCCTTCACCGACGCGATCGGCCTCGACGGACCGGTGGTGACCTTGGGGCACGACTGGGGCGGCGTGATCTCGCTCGGGTGGGCGGTCGATCATCCCGACCAGCTCGCCGGGGTGGTCACGCTCAACACCGCCGTCCATCATCCCGACGGCCGCCCGATCCCCGCAGCGCTGCGGGTGGCGGGAGCGCGGGGCGTGCTCGCCGCCTCGACCGTGCAGACGACCGCCTTCCTCGACACGACCCTCGCGCTGGCCGAGTCCCGTCTTCCGGTCGACGTGCGAGCGGGGTACCGAGCCCCCTATCTCACCGCCGAGCGCCGCCGCGGCGTCGGCGCCTTCGTCGCCGACATCCCGGTGGGCCCGACGCATCCCAGTCACGCCGAGCTCACCCGCATCGCCGCGGGTGTACGCGAGCTGGGGGTTCCCGCGCTGCTGCTCTGGGGACCGCGCGACCCGGTGTTCCAGCAGCGCTATCTCGACGATCTCATCGACCGGATGCCCCACGCCGACGTGCACCGCTTCGAAGGCGCCGGACACCTCGTGGCCGAGGACCGGCCGTACGCGACGGCGGTGCTCGACTGGCTCGACCGGCGTGTCGAGGCGTCGCCGCTCGTGCCGACGGCCTCCGAGCCGGCGCCCCGCGCCGCCGGGGCGTTCGTGCCGATGTGGCATCGCCTCGACGAGCGTGCCGACGACGACACGGTCGCGGCGATCGACATGACCTGCACGCCGCCGCGGACGGTCAGCTGGCGCCGACTGCACGACCGGGTCACCGTTCTGGCGACGGGGCTGCGCCGCCTGGGGGTGCGCCCGGGCGACCGCGTCTCTTTGCTCGTGCGTCCCGGGCCCACGCTCACCGCCGTCGTCTACGCCTGCCTGCGCATCGGAGCGGTCGTCGTCGTAGCCGACGCGGGCCTGGGCGTCGCCGGCCTCACCCGGGCCGTGCGCGGGGCGAGCCCCGACGTGCTGATCGGTGAGACGGTCGCGCTCGCCGCGGCCCGCACCCTCGGATGGCCGGGCACGAAGATCTCCGTGGATCGTCTGCCGTCCCTGACCGCGAGGGCGCTCGGCGTCGCCCGGAGCCTCGCGGAGGTGGCCGAGCTCGGCTCCGACGGCGATGCTTTGCCGGAACCCGGCCCCGACGACGTGGCGGCGGTGCTGTTCACGTCGGGATCGACCGGTCCGGCCAAGGGGGTCGTCTACACCCACGGTCAGCTCGCCGCCCTGCGAGACGTGCTCGGTGCGCACTTCGACGTGACCGATCAGGCGGGCCTGGTCACCGGCTTCGCGCCGTTCGCCCTGCTGGGGCCCGCCCTCGGCACCCGTTCGGTGACACCCGATATGGATGTCTCCGCCCCGCGAACCCTCACCGCACGAGCCGTGGCCGCCGCCGTCGAAGCCGCGCACGCGCGCATCGTCTTCCTGTCGCCCGCGGCGATCCTCAATGTCGTCGCCACCGCCGGTGACCTCACCGCCGACGACCGGGCGGCGCTCGCGGGAGTCGAGACCTTCCTGTCCACCGGCGCACCGATCGGCGCCGAGCTGGTCTCCGCGGCCCAGCGGGTCTTCCCGAACGCGCAGCCGCACACCCCGTACGGCATGACCGAGTGCCTGCTGGTCACCGACATCACGCTGGCCGGCATCCGACAAGCCGCCGAGGCCCCGGACGACGGGGTGTGTGTCGGGACGCCGATCGACGGTGTGCGCGTGCGCGTGAGCGCGCTCGACGCCACCGGCCGCGCGAGTGGTGCGCCCGGGGACACCCCGGGTCTGCTCGGCGAGATCATCGTCGCCGCGCCGCACCTGAAGTCCCGCTACGACCGTCTCGCGCTGACCGACGCCGACGCGGTCCGCGACACCGCCGACGACGAGCAGGGCCTGCGGTGGCACCGTACCGGCGATGTCGGGCACCTGGATGAGCGGGGGAGGCTGTGGGTCGAGGGACGGCTCCCGCACGTGCTGACCACCGAGCACGGGCCGCTCGCCCCGGTCGGCGGGGAACAGCAGGTCGAACGGGTCGCCGGTGTGCGACGCGCGGCGGTCGTGGGGGTGGGTCCCTCGGGTCTGCAGCGCCCGGTCGCCGTCGTGGAGACGACCGACCCGGCGACGCGCGCCGGGCTCGCCGATCCGGAGCTGACGGCGCGCGTGCGCGCGGGCGTCGATCTGCCGCTCGCGGCGGTGCTCGTCGTTCCGGAGCTGCCCACCGACATCCGGCACAACTCCAAGATCGATCGCTCTCGGCTGTCGGTGTGGGCGGATGCGGTGTGCGCCGGGCGGAAGCCGGTGGCGCCGTGAGCGTGCTCGTCACGGGAGCATCCGGCTACCTCGGCGGCGCCGTCGCGACGGCTCTGGTCGCACGCGGTGACGATGTGCGGACGCTGCAGCGGCGCCCCTCGCGTGTTCCCGGTGCCCAGGATCACCTCGGGTCGATCGAGGATCCTGCACTGGTATCGCGTGCCCTCGAGGGCGCGGACACGGTGGTGCACCTGGCGGCGAAGGTGTCGCTGGCGGGGCCGACCCGCGACTTCGCCCGCGTCAACGTCGACGGCACGCGCGCGCTGCTCGCCGCGGCGAAGAGTTCCGGCGTGACCCGGTTCGTGCAGGTGTCCTCGCCGTCGGTGGCGCACGCGGGCGCCGCGCTCACCGGAGTCGGCGCCGAGCCGGCCTCACCCGACCACGCCCGCGGCGACTATGCCCGCACGAAGGCGCGGGGGGAACTCCTCGCACTGGCAGCCGACGACGACCGTCTGCGCGTGGTCGCCATCCGACCTCACCTCGTGTGGGGGCCGGGCGACCCTCAGCTGGTCACTCGGATCGTCGCCCGCGCCCGGGCGGGACGGCTGCCGCTCATCGACGGCGGAACCGCGCTGATCGACTCGACCTACATCGACAACGCCGTCACCGCCATCATCGCCGGCGCCGATCGTGCCGACGTCGCTCATGGGCGTGCCTTCGTCGTGACCAACGGCGAGCCGCGGCCGGTCGGCGAGCTCATCGCGGGGATGTGCCGTGCGGCGGGGGTCGCCCCGCCGTCGTGGAGCGTGCCGGGGTGGCTCGCCCGCGGAGCGGGGACCGTGGTGGAGCGCGTCTGGGCGGTGCGACCCGGTGCCGACGAACCGCCTATGACCCGTTTCCTGGCCGAGCAGCTCTCCACCGCGCACTGGTTCGACCTGCGTGAGACGCGCGCCGCGCTGGACTGGTCTCCCGCGGTCTCGCTCGACGAGGGATTCGCGCGTCTCGCGGCCTCCTTCGCGTGAGATCGCGCGATCGACCCCCGGGGGGTGCCCGGTGCGGTGAGGATGAGGTCATGGCCAGATTCCTCCTCATCGCCGCATCCAGCGCCATCGGCGCCGCGACCGTCGACGTCCTGACCGAGGCCGGTCACGAGGTCGTCACCACGGCGCGCTCGCCCGGCGCGGACATCGCCCTCGACGCGACGGACTTCGACGCCGTCGACCGGGCGGTCGAGCAGGCTGGTCCCCTCGATGGCGTCGCGTGCTTCGCCGGGTCGATGCTGCTGAAGCCCGCGCACCTCACATCGCGCGAGCAGTACGACGGGGTGGTCGCGGCGTCGCTGACGACGGCCTTCGCGACGGTGCGCGCCGCCGGGCGCCACTTGCGGAACGGCGGGTCGGTCGTGCTGGTCTCATCGGCCGCCGCGATGGCGGGCCTGTCCCACCACGAGGCCATCGCCGCGGCGAAGGCCGGGGTGATGGGACTGACGCTGTCGGCTGCGGCGACCTACGCGTCGTCGGGCCTGCGGGTGAACGCGGTCGCGCCGGGACTGACCCAGACGCCGCTGACGGCATCCCTCACCGGCAACGAGGGGTCGCGCAAGGTCTCCGAGGCGATGCACGCGCTCGGCCGCCTCGGCGAGCCCGCCGATGTCGCCCGCGCCGTCGCGTTCCTCCTCGACCCGGCTAACTCGTGGATCACCGGGCAGGTGCTCGGCGTCGACGGCGGCCTCGGCTCGCTCCGTCCTCGCCCGCACGCCTGAGCCGCACTGCAGAGGAGATCCCGCTTCAGGAGGACGGCCACCGATAGTGCCGTCCTCCTGGACGAGGAATTCCTCTCGAAGGGTGCAAACGACCGTGCGCCCGTCCTGTGAAGACGGGCGCACGGAACGAGAGATCAGGCGCGGGCGGCCTCGGAGACGCGACGGGCGGCCGCGAGAGCCTGGTCGAGGTCGGCCTTGAGGTCCGCGACGTTCTCGATCCCGACCGAGAGCCGCACCAGACCCGGGGTGACACCCGCGGTGAGCTGCTGCTCCGGGGAGAGCTGGGAGTGCGTGGTCGAGGCCGGGTGGATGACGAGCGAGCGCACGTCGCCGATGTTGGCGAGGTGGCTGAACAGCTCCAGCGAGTTGACGAACTCGCGTCCCGCATCGACGCCGCCCTTGAGCTCGAAGGACAGCACCGCGCCGACGCCCTTCGGGGCGTAGCGGTTCGCGGCGGCGTACCACGGCGAGCTCGGCAGACCCGAGTAGTTCACCGAGGCGACGTCGTCGTGGGCGTCCAGCCATTCCGCGATCTCCTGGGCGTTCTGCACGTGCCGCTCGATGCGCAGCGACAGGGTCTCGATCCCCTGGATGAGCTGCCATGCGCTCTGCGGCGAGATCGACGCTCCGAGGTCGCGCAGCAGCTGCACACGCGCCTTGATGATGTAGGCGAGGCCGTCGCCGACCGCCTGCGTGAAGACCGCGCCGTGGTAGGACGGGTCGGGCGTGGTCAGGCCCGGGAACTTCTCGGCGTGGTCGGTCCAGGAGAAGCTGCCGCCGTCGACGATCGTGCCGCCGATGACGGTGCCGTGGCCGCCGAGGAACTTCGTGGCCGAGTGCACGACGATGTCGGCGCCGTGCTCGAGCGGACGGATGAGATAGGGCGTCGCGATCGTGTTGTCGACGATCAGCGGCACCCCGGCCTCGTGGGCGGCGTCGGCGACGCCGCGGATGTCCAGAACGTTGATCTGGGGATTGCCGATGGTTTCGGCGAAGAAGAGCTTCGTGTTCGGGCGCACCGCGCGGCGCCACTCCTCGATGTCGTCCTGGTTCTCGACGAAGGTCACCTCGATGCCGAGCTTGGCGAGGCTGTACTTGAAGAGGTTGTAGGTGCCGCCGTAGATCGAGCTGGAGGCGACGAAGTGATCCCCGGCCTGGGCGATGTTGAGCACGGCGAAGGTCGACGCGGCCTGACCCGAGGCGAGCAGGAGCCCGCCGGTGCCGCCCTCGAGAGCGGCGATGCGCTGCTCGACGACGTCCTGTGTCGGGTTCATGATGCGCGTGTAGATGTTGCCGAACTCGGCCAGCGAGAAGAGGTTCGCCGCGTGATCGGTGTTGTCGAACACGTACGACGTGGTCTGGTAGATCGGGGTCGCGCGCGCCTTCGTCGTGGGGTCGGGCTGCGCTCCGGAGTGGACCTGCTTGGTCTCGAAGCGCCAATTCTCGGGTGCGGACATCACTCGCTCCTGTGGTCGTGAGGGGCTCGCGGCGGGCGTCGCGGGCCGATTGCGAGACTACGGACAGCCGTGCCCCGTGACAACGGTCGGGAAATGTGACGTAACCTTCCGGCTGGCCGCGGGTGCCCTCTCGGCGGCGATACGGTGGGGACATGACCAGGCGTGCAGTGGTGACCGGTGCCAGCTCGGGGATCGGGGAGGCGACAGCCCGGGCGCTGCGCTCGGCGGGCTGGGACGTCGTCGCCGTGGCCCGCCGCGCCGAGCGGCTGGAGGCGCTCGAGGCGGAGATCGGCGCCACGGCGTTCGCGGCCGACCTCACCCGCGAGAGCGACGTCGCGGCGCTCGCCTCGTTCCTGGCCACCTCCGGGCCCGTGCACGCCCTCGTGCACGTGGCGGGTGGCGCGCGCGGCACCGACCGCGTCGAAGACGGCTCACCCGACGACTGGCGATGGATGTTCGAGGCGAACGTCATGTCGGCACAGCGTCTGATCGCGCGGGTGCTTCCCCTCCTGCGGGAGGCCGCCGACACCTCCGGTCACGCGGACACCCTGTTCGTCACGTCGACCGCCGCGCAGACCGCGTATGCGGGCGGTGGCGGGTACAACGCCGCGAAGGCAGGAGAGTCGATGCTCGTGCACGCCCTCCGGCTGGAGCTGAACGGAGAGCCGATCCGCGTCGTGGAGGTCGCACCCGGCATGGTCTACACCGAGGAGTTCACGCTGAACCGGCTCGGCGGCGACCAGCTGGCGACCGACCGCGTCTACGAGGGTGTCGAATCCCCGCTGGTGGCCGATGACGTCGCCGACGTCATCGCCTACGCGCTCGGCACGCCCGGGCACGTGAACCTGGACCTGATCACCATGCGACCGGTGGCGCAGTCCGCGCAGCACCTGCTGGCGCGCGGCCCGCTCCGGGTGCGCCCGCCCGCCGACGTCTGATCAGATGATCTGCGACTCGCCGGCGACCGCGTCGGCGGACTCGGGCACCTCGTCGGCGAAGGCGACCTTGGGCACGAAGAACAGCAGCACCGCGGCCAGGAGGCCGCCACCGGCGCATATCGCCCACACCGTGATGTAACCGCCGAGCGAGGCCGCGGTGGAGCTCGCAGCCGCCCCGACGCCCGCGGCGAGCACGACGCCGAAGACGGCCGAGGCGAAGGTGCCGCCGATGGTCTTGGTGGTGTTGGTCAGGGCGGATGCGACGCCGGTCTGACCTCGGGGAGCGGCCGCGGCGGCTGCGGCGGGCATCGCGGCGACGAGGGCGCCCGATCCGATGCCCGCGATCACCATGTTCATCAGCACCTGCCACAGCTCGACGTGGAGTGGGATGAACAGCAGGTACCCGACGCCCACGAGGGCGGATGCGCCGATGAGGACGATCCGGGGGCTCGCACGCCGGGAGGTGGCAGCGAAGAGCACCGCGCCGACGATCAGGGAGACGAGATACACCCCGATGAGGTTCGAGCGCGCGGTGGCGTCGAGTCCGAGTCCGTACCCGAGCGCGCTGTCGGTGCCGGCGTACGTCGAGAGCGGACCCTGGGCTCCGAGCAGACTGATGCCGATGAGGAAGGCCGTGACCTGCACGGGCCACATCTCCGGGCGGCGGAAGACGCGGATGTCGATGGCGGGATCGTTCTGGCGCAGTTCGAAGCGCACGAAGAGCACGAGTGCGGCGACGCCTGCGGCCAGCAGCACCCAGGTCCAGACGAACGACGGGCCGCTGAGGCGGAGGAACGTGAGCGAACCGGTGACGAGCAGCAGTCCGATGGTGAGGATGACGAAGCCGAGCGTGTCGAGTCGGCGTCCGGGAAGCGGCTCGGACTCGGGTACGCCGAACAGGATCACGAAGAAGCATGCGGTGACCGCCACGGCCGGGATCACGAGGGTGACGGTGAGGTGCTCGGCGGTGGCGGCGAAGATGCGTCCGGCGGCCAGGGCGCCGAGGATCGCACCGGCCTGCAGGCCCACGACGAGCAGGCCGGCGGCGCGGCGGGTCGCAGAGACGCCGTGTCGCGCGCGGCGGCCGCGTTCGAAGATCAGGGCCACTTCCAGGGGCAGCCAGACGACATAGAAGCCCTGGAGGGCCCAGGCGATCAGGAAGACCCAGAAGTTGTCGGCGAAGGCGACCCACCACGTCGCGCCCGCGGTGAGCACGGTCGCGATCAGGAGCACCTTCTTGTGCCCGTACATGTCGCCGAGCTTGGCGAGCACGGGCACGACGATCGACGACAGCAGCAGCTGGGCCGCCTCGAACCAGTTGACGTCGGCGTCGGTGATGCCCAGATGCACGACGATGTCGCTGAAGAGGGGCACGTAGTACCCCTGCAGGATGCCGCTGGTGATCTCGACGACGATCAACCAGCCGATGAGGCCGGCCGTGATGCCGAGCGCTGATCGGCGGAGCACGGGAGTCGGGTCGGGCACGGGGCGAGACTACACCTCGCTCCAGGCGCGCGACGGCGGGCCATAGGCTGGAGACTCCAGGAAGGGAGACCCGTTGGAGATCGAGCGCGAGACGTTGTCGTGGGACGGATTCGGAGAGGCGTGCCGGGACCTCAGTCGTCGCATCGTCGCGGACGGCTTCGTGCCGGAGGTCGTCGTCGCCATCGCACGCGGCGGGCTGCTGCCCGCCGGGGCGATCGCCTACGGGCTCGGGGTGAAGAACTGCGGGGCGATCAACGTCGAGTTCTACACCGGCATCGGCACCGTTCTGGATGCACCCGAGGTGCTGCCTCCGGAACTGGACATGGCCTATCTCGCGGAACGCCGCGTGCTGCTGGTCGACGACGTCGCCGACAGTGGCCGCACGCTCGCGCTCGCGGTCGACCTGCTCGCGACGCAGGGTGCCGACGTGCGGTCGGTGACGATCTACACCAAGCCGTCCACCGTCATCCAGCCCGACTATGCGTGGAAGGACACCGCGCTGTGGATCGACTTCCCGTGGTCGGCCCAGGGCTCGGTGATCGAGGAAGACGCGGCCTGACGTGCCACGGACGCTCGACGAACTCGCCGCCGACGGGCTGATCGACGAGGGATGGGCGCAGGCCCTGGCTCCCGTCGCCGCCGACATCGCTCGACTCGGCGACCGGTTACGCGCCGAGACCGCGGCGGGGCGCTCGTACCTGCCGGCCGGGGATCACGTGCTCCGCGCGTTCTCCCGCCCGCTCCAGGACGTGAAGGTGCTGATCGTCGGGCAGGATCCCTACCCGACGCCGGGTCACCCCATCGGACTGTCGTTCGCCGTGGACGCGCACGTGCGCCCGCTGCCGCGAAGCCTCGCCAACATCTACCGCGAGCGGCACGACGACCTCGGCATCCCGCCCAGCGAGCACGGTGACCTCACGGCATGGAGCGACCAGGGCGTGATGCTGCTGAACCGCGTGCTCACGGTCTCTCCGGGTGCGCCGGGTTCGCACCGCGGCTGGGGATGGGAGAAGGTCACCGAGCACGCCATCCGCTCCCTCGTCGATCGACATGCGCCGCTGGTGGCGATTCTCTGGGGGCGCGATGCGGCCACCGTGCGGCCGCTGCTCGGCGACACCCCCGTTGTGGCCTCCGCGCATCCCTCGCCGCTGTCGGCCAGCCGCGGGTTCTTCGGATCGCGCCCGTTCTCCCGCACGAACGAGCTCCTGCGGGAGGCCGGTGCCGATCCGATCGACTGGCGTCTGGCCGAACGCGCGTAGGCTGGCCGCATGCTGGAGGAGGAATACGACAAGAGCCGTCGTTCGCTGCCCCGCCACCTGCGGCGCCGCGCCGACCGCGAGCGTCCCTTCAGCTTCGAGATCCGGCCCGCGCGGGAGGCCGACATCCCCGACATCCGCGAGATCTACAACTACTACGTCACGAACTCCGTGGTCACCTTCGACGAGAAGCGGTGGACGCTCGGGCAGTGGCGGGAGAAGTACGACCACCTGACCAAGCTCGGTCTTCCGTTCCTCGTTGCCGAGTCGCCGTCGGGGCAGGTGCTCGGATACGCGCTCGTCGCGCCCTGGTCGGGCAAGTCCTCCTTCCGCTACACCGTCGAGAACTCCATCTACCTCGGCCAGGCCGCAGCCGGGAAGGGCCTCGGACGCGCGCTGCTGGAAGCCCTGATCGCCGCGTGCGAGGAGCAGGGCATCCGAGAGATCGTCGCCGTCATCAGCGACAAGGGGGCGGAGGCCTCGATCGCGCTGCACGAGAAGCTCGGCTTCGAAGAGGTGGGGCGCATGGGCCGCGTCGGTTTCAAGTTCGGCCGCTGGCTCGGCACGGTCTACCTGCAGAAATCGCTCAAGCCCCGGAAGAAGGCCAAGCGCGGCCTGTTCTCACGCTGACCGCGCTCACGCGCTGCCGCCGGCGTTCCTCACGGCCTCGATGAGGTCGCGCCACGGTCCGAGGACCGCTCGGTCGGGCAGCGCGGCATGCCGCTCGTCGTCGGTATCCCACCGAACGGTGACCTGCCAGGCGAAGCGATCGGCACCCGACGGCTCCTCGGGGGGAACCTCGTGCCACGGACACCGGGCGACGAGATCGGTCAGGCGTCCGTCGTCGGGTGCGGGATGCGCGGCCCACTGCCGCGGAACGCCCGCGATCCCGCCGGTTCGTCGCACCACGACGGCGACGAGATGCGGCGCGGTCGCATCGCTTGCCGTGTCGGGCTCATCCGGTGCTGTCATCGATCACACCGACGCCGGACCAGGCCGAACGCACGGCATCGGTTTCCTCCGAGACCTCACCGTACACCGCGGCGGCGGTGGCGATCGTGGCGCGTGCGAAGGTGACGAAATCGCACGTTCGGGGGAGGACGCGGGAGACGAGGGTGTCGTACCAGATGCGGCCCGCGCGCTCCCACGCCCATCCGCCGAGTGCGGTCGCGACGAGGTGGAACGCCTTGTTGGGGATGCCGGAGTTGATGTGCACGCCGCCGTTGTCGTCGGCCGTGACGACGAAGTCGCGCACGTGCCCGGGCTGGGGATCGCGACCGAGCACATCGTCGTCGTAGGCGGTGCCGGGCTGCGCGAGCGAGCGCAGCGCCATCCCCTGCACCTGCTCGGTGAAGATCTCGGCGCCGATGAGCCAGCTCGCCTCCCGCGCGGTCTGCCAACGGGCGTGCTGCTCGGTGAGCACCCCGAACACGTCGGAGAGGGATTCGTTGAGAGCACCAGATTGACCGACGTAGTCGAGCCCGCCCTCGTCTTCGGTGACGCCGTGCGCGAGTTCGTGGGCGATGACGGACAGGGAACCCGTGAAGCCTCGGAACACCTCGCCGTCTCCGTCACCGAAGACCATGCGCTCGCCGTTCCAGAACGCGTTGTCGTAGGCACGGCCGTAGTGCACGCTCGCCAGGAGCCTGCCGCCCTCGGCATCGATGCCGGCGCGGCCGTAGACGTCGCGGAAGAACGACGCCGTGGCGCCCAGCCCGTCGTAGGCCTCGTCGACCACGGCGTCGGCCGTCGGAGGTTCGCCCTCCCGTCGCACCACGACGCCGGGGAGCTCCTCGCGGTGCTGCGCGTCGGCGATCTCGCGTGGGGCGGCCGGAGTCGACGAGACAGCTGAGCGGATGCGCGGGGCAGCCGCAGGGGCCGGTCGGTACTCCCGGTGCACCTCGAGGGTCGCGCGTGCGGCGTGGGCGGCCCGCTCCCATCGTGTCTCGGGCACGGCGGCGATGCGGGCGAGGAGATACGGCGGGACGATCCCCGGCGCGGACGGGACACGGCGATCTACGGACATGTCCCGAGGTTAGGGCGATGCTCCGACAGGCGGAAGCGATCAGGATCGCGGGGGCTCGATCGTGGGGATGGAGGCCAGCAGCCGCCGTGTGTACGCCACCTGCGGTTGAAGAAGCACCTTCTCGGTGGGTCCCTCTTCGACGACTCGGCCGTCCTTCATCACGACCACGTCGGTGCAGAGATTCTGCACGACGCCGATGTCGTGGGAGACCATCACGAGGGTGAAGCCCTCGTCGCGGCGCAGGTCGTCGATCAGGCGCAGGATCTGCGCGCGTACCGTGACATCGAGGGCGCTCATCGGCTCGTCGCCCACGAGCACGCGAGGTCGATGCACGATCGCACGCGCCAGGGCGATCCGCTGGCGCTGTCCGCCGGAGAACTCGTGGGGATACCGCGCGGCCATGGCCGGGTCGAGCCCCACCCGTTCCAGCGTCTGGCGCACCCGCGCACGCCGGTCGCCGTCGATCCCGAGTGCGAACAGCGGTTCGCCGACGATCCGCCCGACGCTCATCCGCGGGTCGAGGGAGCCATAGGGATCCTGGAACACGATGCCGGTCTGACGGCGCAGCCAGTGCAGCTGCCGCGCGCGCCCCCGGGCGTCGACCCGGCGGCCGTCGAACTCGACGGTTCCCGCGGTGGGGGCGTCGAGGCCGAGAAGCACGCGCACGAGGGTGGACTTCCCCGAGCCCGACTCGCCGATGATGCCCACGCGCGCTCCGGCGTCGATGTCGATGTCGACATCGTTGAGGGCGGTCGTCCAGGTCGGCGCGGCGAACGGTGCCGGGCGCGGTCCGC
The DNA here is from genome assembly GCF_002358725.1 of Microbacterium sp. UBA3394. Taxonomy (NCBI): domain Bacteria; kingdom Bacillati; phylum Actinomycetota; class Actinomycetes; order Micrococcales; family Microbacteriaceae; genus Microbacterium; species Microbacterium sp. UBA3394. The sequence goes on along the minus strand of NZ_DEPK01000200.1, from coordinate 15,965 downwards.
GAAAGCGGCGCACGAGCCCGCGGGCACGGAATGTCGGTGTGGTCATGCGCCGGCTCCCGGGCGCCACACGGTGGCCGTGGCATCGCGCAGCAGGCCTTGCGTGACCGCCGAGACCGGGCGGGAGAGCAGGTCGGCCACCGGCGCCGATTCGACGACGTGCCCGCGCTCGAGCACGACGCCGTAGCTCGCGATCTGCGCGAGGACGGCCAGGTCGTGGGTGATGAACACGAGCGACATGCCGTCGTGCTCCACGAGAGAGAGCAGCAGGTCGAGGATCTCGGCTTGGATCGTGACATCCAGCGCCGTCGTGGGTTCATCGGCGATGAGCAGTGCGGGACGGCCCGCGAGTGCCATGGCGATCGCGGCGCGTTGCCGCTGGCCGCCGGACAGCTGGTGCGGGTACCGGGAGACGATGCCCTCGGGATCCGCCAACGACACGCGTCGTGCTTCGTCCACCGCGCGCGCGGCCGCCGCGCGTCGAGAGAGGCCTTCATGGATGCGCGCGGGCTCGCCGATCTGTCGCCCGATCGTGCGGATCGGATTCAGCGCCGTGCGCGGCTCCTGGAACACGATGCCGATCTCGTCGCCCCGCAGGCGCGCGAGCTCGCGATCGGGCATCCCGAGGATCTCTTCTCCCTTCCACCGCACGCTGCCGCTCGCGACGGCCCCCTCCGGCAGCAGCCCGAGGATCGCCAGTGCCGTGAGGGACTTGCCGGACCCGGATTCGCCGATCAGCCCCAGCCGCGCCCCGGTGGGCACGGCGAAGCTCACGTCGTCGACGACGCGGCGCCCGTCGATCTCGATCTGCAGGCCGGTGACCTCGAGGCTCATGCGACCACCTCCGGCACATGGGAGTGCGCTTCGCGCGCAGCGCCGCCGCGTCGGGCGAGCGTCGGGTCGGTGGCCTCGCGCAGGGCGTCGCCGAGCAGATTGAGCCCGAGCACCGTGATCGTGATCGCCAGCCCCGGCCACACGACCGAGAGCGGATACACCGTGATGTAGCTCTGCAGCTCGGCCAGGAGCAGGCCCCAGCTGGGTTCGGTGACCGGCGCACCGAACCCGAGGTACGACAGGCCCGCTTCGGCGAGCACGGCCACCGCCATCGCCCACGACAGCTGCACGATGAACACGGGGGCGACGTTGGGGAGCAGATGGATGCCGAGGTTCTGCAGCGGAGTGAGGCCTGCGGCACGGCCGGCGAGCACGAAGTCGCTGTGCAGCACGCGACGCAGTTCCGGACGGGTGACCCGCGCGACGTTGACGCCGAATCCGATCCCGACGGACCACACGACCACCGCGAGCGACCCGCCCCAGACCGAGGAGATCATCATCGCGATCAGCAGCACAGGGAAGGCGATCATGACGTCGACGAGAACGGCGGTGGATTCGCGGATCCACCGGGCGGTGAGGGCCCCGAGCGCCGCGAGGGCGATGCCGATCACGGTCGCGATCACGCCCGCCCCGACCGCGACGACGACGGTGGTGCGTGCTCCGGCCATGATGAGGCTGAGGATGTCGCGGCCGGAAGCGTCGGTGCCGAGCACGTGGGGCCATCCGGGAGCTGCCCACCGCCCGGGGATGTCGACCTGCTGCGGATCGAACGGGGTCCAGAACAGCGACACCGCCGCCGTCACGACGACCGCGGCCGCCACGGCCAGTCCGAAGCGTCCGGTCGACAGTGCCCACAGGCGGGCGAGCGCGCCGCGTCGGGTCGGGGAGGTCATGCCGCCTCCCGCTGTCGCGGGTCGATCGACCGATGCAGCAGGTCGACGAGGAACCCGACGATGAGCACGAACCCGGTGAGGGCGAGCAGCTCACCCTGCACCATCGGCAGATTGCGATTCTGCACGTCGTCGACGAGCATCCGGCCGATGCCGGGCAGTGAGAACAGCTCCTCGATGACGACCGCGCCGACGATGATGCCGGCGACCTGGAGGCCGAGGACCGAGATCACCGACAGGCCCACGTTGGGCAGACCGTGCCGGAGCAGAGCGTCTGTGCGGGTGAGCCCCTTCGCCGCGGCGGTGCGGACGTAGTCCTGTCCGATCGCCTGCAGCGTCGCCGAGCGCACGAAGCGCATCAGCATGGCGCCCTCGACCGCGCCGATCGTCAGTGCCGGCAGCAGGAGCGCGCGCAGCGCTGCGGCCGGGTCGGCCCACCCCGCGCGAGGGAAGCCCTGGGCCGGCAGCCATCCGAGCCAGACGGCGAAGACGACGACCAGCATCATGCCCGCCCACACGACGGGGACCGCAGCGATGGTCTGGGCGCCCACGGTCAGGCCCGTGCCGAGGGCGCGACCGCGCTGCAACGCCGACAGCACGCCCAGGGGAGCGCTGATGAGCAGGGCGAAGGTCATGGCCAGGATCCCGAGCGGGACCGTGACACGCGCCTTCTCCGCCAGTTCCGTGACGACCGGCGTGCCGGTCAGCAGCGACGAGCCGAGGTCGCCGCGGAACACGCCGCCGATCCAGTCCAGGTACTGGGCGGGAAGCGGGGCATCCAGGCCGAGGCTCGCTCGGATGGCGGTGACCTGTTCGGGGGTCGCGTTCTGCCCGGCGATCACCTGTGCGATGTCACCGGGCAGCACGCGCAGCGTGAGGAAGATCACCACGCTGGCCACGAACAGCCCGAGCAGCAGCAGGGCCAGCCGTGTCAGCGCGTAGCGGATCACCCGTCGCTCTTGGTGATCTCTGCGAGTCCCAGGCGCTCGTTGACGTTCGTCGAGGGCATGTTCGAGATGTTAGTCCCCACCGCGAGCACCGAGGCGCCGTTGTACAGCCAGTCCGCCGCCGCATCCTCCGACACGATGCGCGCCGCCTCGGCGAGCAGCGCCTCGGCTTCGGCGGGGTCCGTTGCTGCGACCGACTGCGCGTACAGGTCCTGCACCTCGGGGTTGTCGTAGGTGAAGTAGTAGTCGGGGTTCGCCCAGTTCTCGAAGTCGTGCGCCTCGGTGTGCAGCACGAAGCTGAGCTCGTAGTCCTTGTTCGTGTACACGTCGTTGAGCCACGTCGGGAAATCGACCGACTCGACCTCGAGCGTGATGCCGACCTCGTTGAGGTTCGACACGAGGATCTGCGGGATCGTCGTCGGGTAGAAGTTCGGGATCGTGAGGGTCAGCTCGAGATCCTCCGCGTCGGCGTCGGCGAGCAGCTCCCGAGCCGCCTCGGGGTCGTACGGCGCCACGTCGGACAGGTCTTCGTGTCCCGGGTCGAGCGGCGGGATGGGACCGTACAGCGTCTGGCCGGACTGGGCCGCTTCGATGAACGCCTCGTGGTCGATCGCCTGGCGAATCGCCTGGCGCACGCGCTGATCGGCCAGCGGGCTGTCCTCGGTCTGGTTGAACGCGAGCGTGCCCTTGTCGGTCGACTCGCCGAGCACCAGCTCGAAGTCGCCTCCCTCTTCGACCTGGTCGCCGAGGGTGGCGTCGAACCCGGTGAGCACGTCGACCTCGCCGGCGAGGGCGGCGTTGAGCGCGGCCTGATTGTCGGGGATGTAGTCGAACACGACCTCGGCGACGCCCGCGGGTTCTCCCCAGTAGGTCTCGTTGCGCACGAAGGTGATGCTGTCGCCCTGCAGCCAGTCGTCGAGGACGAACGGGCCGGTGCCGTTGGCGTCGGTCTGGTAGTCGACCTCGTCGCCCTCCTTCAGCACGATCCCGGCGCGTCCGGTGAGATTCCACAGCAGCGTCGAGTCCGGCTCGGACAGTGTGAGGGTGATCGTCTGGCCGTCGGCAGTGATGGACTCGACGTTCGCCAGGCGCGACGAGTCGCGCCACTCCGGCGTGTCGCGACGGGTCTCGAGAGACCAGACGACGTCGTCGGGCGTCAGCTCCTGTCCATCGTGGAAGGTGACGCCCTCCCGCAGCTCGAACGTGTACGTCAGACCGTCCTCGGAGACCTCGTAGTCGCTGGCGAGAGAGGGCACGATCTCCTGGTCGGCGGTTCGGGCGACCAGGCCCTGGTAGACGTTGTCGATCAGGATCTGGTCGAGAGCGGCCCCCGCGGTCTGACGGATGTCGAGGTTTCCCGGCTCCAGCACGAGGCGGATGACGACGGAGGCGTCGGGGTCGGCAGCGGCCGAGCTCGTCGGAGCCGGCTCATCGGAGCCGCCGGTGCAGGCGGTGAGCACGAGGGCGCCGGCGACGAGCAGCGCACCGGCAGCGCGCAGGGGACGACGGGGCATGGTGGTCCTTTCGGGGGCATCCGCGGCGAGGTCGCCGGTTGCGAGCGACCGCGGTGGACACGAGGATCCTCGTGCGACACAACAGCCTAGGCAACCGTCGCGCCCGGTGCACACTCGTCGCCTCGCACCGCAACAGAGTTGTTAGACGCAGTGTTGTTAGCCGAAGCGCTGTGGGGGCGATGCGCTGTTCGATACCTCGGTCATTCTCCGAGGCGCCCGCGCACGAGTGCGGCCAGATCCAGCGGCGCGTCCTCCTGCACATTATGGCCGGCGTTCAGCCGGATGACCTCCGCCGCGGGCAGCCGGGTGCGGAAGAGATCGGCGTCGGCGTCCGTGACGAATCCTCGGCTCGCCTGGACGAGCGTGATCGGGGCGGTCACCGCGGCGAGATCCTCCCATCCCGACGCGCCGAGCACCGCTCTCAGGGCATCCTGACGGGCAGCGATCTCTCGCCCAGCCTCGGGATCGGCTGCGGCGGCGGACGCGAGGTGCGCGAAGTGGTGCTTCCACTCCACACGCCCGTCCTCACGCACCCGGGAATTGAAGAACACGCCCCGCGCGACCTTCTCACGGGATCCGCCCCCGAGGCCGAACGACAGCGCGCGGTCGACGAGTTCGTCCCGGGAGGCCCAGTCCGTCGGGCCGGCGAAGAACGCGCGCAGCTCCGATGGGCCGCCGTCCGGATCCACACCCGGCGTGATGTCGACGATGAGCAGGTCGCGCACCAGGTCGGGGTGCGAGGCCGCCAGCGCCGCGGCGGTCAGACCGCCGAGCGAATGGCCCACCACCAGCTGCGGCCGGTCGGTCCAGCGCTCGAGAGCCGTCGCCACGTCGGGGGCGAGCACGCGGGCGACATACGCGGCATCATCTCGCCAGGACGAGTCGCCGTGCCCGGGCAGGTCGATCGCCAGCGCCGGGATGCCGGCGGCCAGCACCACCGTGTCCCACGTGTGGGCGTTCAGGCCCGCGCCGTGCAGGAACGTCACGGCCGGCCCCGGCTCGGCGTCCTCCCATCCGAAGGCCAGCGCCGACAGGGTCCGGCCGTCGGCGAGCTCCAGCCGCACGCGTTCACCGTGGGGAAGCGGGCCGGGGATCCCGGCTTCGGCGGACTGGGCGGGCAGGAACGAGAACTCGTCGGAGGGGTCGCTCACGCGCTCCATCATGCACCCCGGGATACCCTGGGCGCATGAGCGAAGAGCGTCGCGTGCACCTGTCCCGGTCGGCGCCGCAGGCGTATCAGGCGCTCGCGGCGTTCTCGAAGTCGGTGGGCGAGCTCACGCGCGAGTCGGGGGTCGACGCGCGGCTGGCCGAGATCGTGCAGATCCATGTGTCGCAGCGCAACGGATGCGCCTACTGCGTGCGTGTCCACGTGGACAGGGCGCTGGGGGTCGGGATCGATGCGGACACGATCGCTCAGATCGCCACGTGGCGGGAGTCGGGGGTGTTCTCGGAGCGGGAGCGGGCGGCGCTCGAGCTCGCCGAGTCGCACGTGTACATCCACGACGGCGGCGTCTCCGACGCGGTGTACGACCGTGTGGGCGGGGTGCTCTCCGAAGAGGAGTACGTCGCGCTCAGCTGGCTGCTGGTGTCGATCAACGCTTTCAACCGCGTCGCCATCGCCGGGCGCTACCCGGTGCCGCCGCGAGGTGACGAGGGGTGAGCGGCGCATCCGCCGGCCCCGGTGCATCCGGGGTCCCCGCACTGCCGGATGTTCCCGGCGCCGTCAACCTGCGCGACGTCGGCGGCCTGCGCGCCGGCGACGGGGTGACGCGATCGGGCGTGCTCTTCCGCTCGGGCAACCTGGCGCGAATCGACGGTGCCGGGGTGACGGCGTTCGGAGCCCTCGGCATTCGACGGATCATCGACCTGCGCGATGACGACGAGGTCGCCCAGGCGCCGAGTCCGGTCGGATCGCCGGACGTTCAGACCCTGCGCGTGCCGCTGTTCCTCGGCTCGGTCGAGTCCTTCTTCGCCCGCGACGTCTCGCTCGCCGAGCTGTATCGACTGCTGGTCGAAGACTCGGCGGACCGGGTCGTCGAGGTCGTGCGCGGCATCGTGACGCAGCAGCCCGTGCTCGTGCACTGCACGGTGGGCAAGGACCGCACCGGCGTCACGGTCGCGCTCGCGCTCGCCGCCGCGGATGTCGAGCGCGACGACGTCGTCGCCGACTACGCGCGCACCGAGGCGCTGCTGCCGGAGTGGCGCAGCACGTCGGTGGTCGCGCACCTCCGGCGGCTGCATCCTCACGCGCGCCACCTCGAGGATCTCGCCTCGAAGTCGCCGGCGTCGGTCATGGCAGACCTCCTCGCCGACATCGACCGCCGCTACGGATCGGCGGGGGACTACCTGCGTGCTCACGGCATGACCGATGACGAGGTGCACGAGGTGAAGCGCGTCCTGGTCACCGCGCGCTGAGGACGATCTCCGCCGAACCGGTTAGGCAAGCCTTGCCTCGGGGTATACTGGCGTCATTATGACTGCCCGCATCGCCTCCACCGAGCACGGCGCCGCCGCGTGCCGTACGCCCCGGCACTCCCGCGTGCAGCACCTCATCGCCGCCGATGAGGCGTCGCTGACCGAACTCGAGGTCGTCCTGGCCGGGCTTCCGATCTGTTCGACGGGCCGCGTGTTCATCGAGGTTCCCGACGAATCATGGATCGCCGCGGTGAGCGCCCCCGCCCGTATGACGGTGACGTGGCTGGCGCGGGCGCGCAGGTCTGGGGAGCCCGGCACCGGGCGTTCCTGCGCTCCCGGCGCCGCAGTGCACCGCGCCGTGGTCGCGTGGGCCGACGAGATGCTCTGCGCCGACGCCGACGACACCCGCATCATCCTTCTGGGCGGCTACCTCGGCACCGCCGACATCGTGGACCACCTCACCGAGGTGCGCGGCATCCCGGCCACGTCCATCCGCACCCCCGAACGCTTCGGCCTCGCCACCGCTCGCTGAGTCGTCACCGACGGCGGCGCCGCACGTATCGTCCGTCGGCGAGGCCGGCATCGATCTCGAATCGATTGCGGAGCGGGTCGCGACCTTCGAGGGTGTAGAGCACGGGCATCAGGAAGCCGAATCGACGCCACTGCCTCGCGTGCACGCTCTCGTGCCGCACGATGCCGGCATCCACCGGCAATGAGCCGGTCAGATAGCAGGCGCCCATGCACACTCCGCCGCGCGGGAACGTCCACGCGGGCATCCCCCGGAAGACCCACAGCTCGCCCCGGCGCTCGATCGGACCGGTGCTCCAGAGGAAGCCCCACAGCATCCCGACGGCGGTGCCGTACGCGTACCCGACCGCGCTCACGGGCGAATCGAGCAGGAACGACGGCAGACGCCGCTCGATGCGGCGCGAGATCTGCTCGCTCACGCGAGGGCTCCGATGATACGCAGGATCGCCCCGAGGTCGTCCACGGCGGCATCCGGCGACACCGGCGAGAATCCGGTGAGCGTCGCCCCCGCACAGGGGAGCACCTCCCGCACCGCACGGATGGCGGCCACGACCTCCGCAACCGACGGTCCGAAGGGCACGGGCTGTGAGACGCCGCTCATCGCCGCGGGGTCCAGCACGTCGAGGTCGACGTGGATGTGCACGCGCGTCGCACCCGTCGCCGCGACGGCCTCGCCGAAGCGGGCGGGCTCGGCGAACGCGTCCGGAGCCAGTGTGCGGATGGCCGAGCCCGCCAGGAAGTCGACCTCTGCGGGGTCGAGATCGCGCGAGCCGGCGAGGACGACGCGATCGGTCGTGATCGTGCCTGTCGGGAGGGCCAGCCGCGCGGGAGCGTCGCCCAGGAGGGCGCGCAGCACCATGCCGCCGAAGGCGCCGCTCGGCGACGATTCGGGCGTGTTCAGATCGGCGTGGGCGTCGAACCAGACCAGCGCGAGGTCGGAGGAAGCGATGGCCGACACGGCGCCGAGGGCGACGCCGCAGTCGCCGCCGACCACGATCGTCGGCTCGGAGACGTCGGCGAGTTCGCGTTCGAGCGCTTCGCGCACGCGGACCAGGGAGCTGAGTCGGCGCACGCCGCTTCCGAGCGATTCGCCGGCCTCCAGCGGCACCTCCAGCGGTGTGCAGGAGGCCCGCGGAAGGTCACCGGCGATCGCCGCGGCCCCATCGACCAGCTGCATCGCGCGCGACGAACCAGACCCCTGCCACTGCGGCACCACCACGAAACGGCTCATCGCCACATCCTCTCGCACGTGAGATCGTCGCCGCATCCACCGCCGCAGCCGGGTCCCCGCGTGCACCGCCTCCCGATCGAACGCCACGGCCGCGCCCGAACTCCGCGGTGTGCCCGAACGCAGGCTGAGCGGGCGCGGGTGGCCGGATTCCGGCGTCCCCGGCGCGGTGGATGGTCGGCCAGCCTGAGTTCGTGTGCGGCGCGGTGCCGGCACCTGCCGGCGCTGTGGCCGGGCGGCGGCGGTACGGAGCCGATACGGCGGCAGGGCGGCACGGCGGCGGCGGTACCGCGGCGGCAGGGCGGCGATGGAGCGCGCGGTGTGCCCGAACTCAGGCTGAGCGCGCGCGGATGGCCGGATTCCGGCGTCCCCGGCGGGGTGCATGGACGGCCAGCCTGAATTGGTGTCCAGCGTGGCGCGGTGCCGCGCCCGCTGGCGCGGTGCGCACCCGCCGGCGCGGCGGTGGGGCGACGATGGAGCGCGCGGTGTGCCCGAACTCAGGCTGAGCGGGCGCGGGCGGCCGGATTCCGGCGTCTCCGGCGGGGTGCATGGTCGGCCAGCCTGAATTGGTATCCAGCACGGCGCGGTGCAGTGGCGCGGCGCGGCGGCGGTCCAGCCGGCATGCCGAAGGCGCCCGGCCGCAGCCGAGCGCCTTCGAATGCTCAGGAGCCGATCGCGCCCTGTGACGAGCCGCCGGTCTTCAGCGCGGCCAGTCGTGCCTCGACCTCAGTGAGCTGTCCGACGTCTTCGAGCGCTTCGAACTGAGCGTCGATGCTCGAGGCGGCCAGTTCCTGCTTGCCGGCCGCGAGAGCCTCCTGGCGGCGCACCTTGTCTTCGAAGCGTCCCAGCTCGCTCGTCGGGTCCAGCACGTCGATGGAGCGGACGGCGTCGTGGACCTTCACCTGCGCCTCGGCCGTCTTCGCGCGGGCGAGCAGCTCGCTGCGCTTGGCCTTCAGCTGCTCGAGCTTCTGCTTCATGCCGTTCAGACCGTCTTTGAGCTTGTCGACGACCTCGGTCTGCGTGGCGATGGTCGGCGCGATCGCCTTCGCCTCGCTCTCCTCGCTGATCTGGCGCTGCAGCGCGATCTTGGCGAGGTTGTCGAACTTGTCGGCATCCGCCGTGTTGCCGGACTGGCGCAGCTCGTCGGCCTTCTTGCT
>NZ_DEPK01000200.1:0-6142 GCF_002358725.1 Microbacterium sp. UBA3394 | reverse complement strand
TCAGAAGCGGCCTCCGCCCCGTCGGCCGCGCGTGCCTCCGCCACCGAAGCTGGCGGGACGGAAGCCGCCGCGTGAGGAGCGCCCGCGTGAGCCGCTGCCGCGCGGGAAGCCGAACCCGCCGCCGCTGCGGCGACCACCTGAGCCACCGCCGAGGAGCGAGNNCTCGAGCAGGCGCAGGTTGCCGATGGTCTCGGCGATGGCCGACTCGGCGTCGGCGATGCTGTTCGTGTAGTCGCGCACGAGCTGGTCGAGCATCTTCTGCGGGTCTTCGGCCGAGTCGATCAGGGCGTTGACGTTCGCCTTGATGAGGGTGGAGATGCGGCCGAAGATGGACTGCTTTGCCATCACGAGGTTCCTTCCTGTCGATGGTTCTGGTCGGGATGCGGAGGGGACGGGAGTCGAGGGGCGGCGTCGGGGTCGGATCAGAAGCGGCCTCCGCCCCGTCGACCGCGCGTGCCTCCACCGCCGAAGCTGGCGGGGCGGAAGCCACCGCGTGAGGAACCCCCGCGTGAGGAGCCGCCGCGCGGGAAGCCGAAGCCGCCGCCGCGGCGACCGCCTGAGCCACCGCCGAGGAGCGAGTTGATGACGATACCGCCGAGCACGGCGCCCATCATGTCACCGCCACCCGAACGTGTGCTCTGCATCGAGCCGGAGAACGATCCGACGTCGGCCTGCGCGGAGCGAATCGCCTGGGCGGCCAGCTGATCCGCCCGCTGCGCGTGGGTGAGCGCCTGCGCCGGATCACTCGCCCGCAGCTGCTGCGCGCGAACGAGGGATGCGCCGGCCTCGGCGACCCGGGTGCGCGCCTGCGCACCGACCGCTCCGCGCCGCGCCGTGATGAAATCCTCGGCGGCGGACATCTGCGCCTGCGCCTGCAGGATCTGCTGATCGAGCAGCTGTGCGGCTCGTCGCGCCCGCTCCTGCTCGTCGCGAACGGCCCGCACGGTGTCGTCGATCTGCGTGTTCGCGGCCTCGAGCGCGTGCAGCGTCATCAGCGGGCGCCTGTCGGTGCCGGTGAGCATGCCTCTGCCTCGGTCGATCTCGCCGCGCGTGGCGGCGATCACCGCGGCGATGCGGCCGTCGGGATCCGGCAGCGCGCTCGCGGTGGCGATGTCGTTCTCGAGGTCGGCGATCAGGTGGGATGCGCCGCGCTCGGCCTCGGCGAAATCGGCGGTGAGCTTGTGCACCGCCTGTTCGAGCAGCTCGGCCTGCCCGACGGCGTCTTCGGCCGCGCGGATCGACACCGCGGCGTCACCGCGCTCGCCGTCGGCGATGGCGGCGTCGGCGGCGGTGAGCTGCTCGTCGGCGAAGCTCAGCCGCTCGCGGGCCTGTGCGGGGTTGTCTGCGATCGTCGCGAGGGCGTCGGGGGCGTAGGAGGCCGTGAGCGATGTCAGCCGTGCGTCGGCCTCCTCGAGGGCGTCGGCGGCGCGCCGATGCGCATCGCGCGCTCGGGCGAGCGCCTCCGGCGCATCCTGCTCCAGGCGCCGCAGTTCGTCGAAGGCCTCGGCCTTGTCGTCGAGGCCGGCGTCGGCCTGCGCGCACAGCTGGATGATCTGCTGGTTCCACGCGCGCTTCTGCTCGTCGGAATCCGGCGTCTCGTCGTCGAGACGCTGCCGGAGGGTGAAGGCCTTCTCGAGCAGGCGCCGGGCGGTCGAGAGCGCCTCGACGAATTCCGTCGTCGCCTTGTCGCCGAACTGGGCGCGCGCGAACCCGAGCTCCTGTTCGCTCGTCTTCAGGGCGTCGTCGGTCTGCACGAGGGCCGACGACGCCTCGCGTTCGAGGTCGGCGAGGGGCACCAGCGGGGGAGCCTTCGGGCGCCCGGCGGCGCTGTTCGCACGACGGTTCCGCACCACGAGCCAGATGAGCACCACGATCGACACCGCTGTGGCGACCAGGAGCACGATGACCCAGGGCGATATGCCGGAGTCCAGCTCCTCCTGCATGCCGTCGGCGGCGGTGACGACCGCGCCGGCGTAGTCGCCGTCGCGGAGGTCGGGAACGATGGACTCCTCGATGGCCGCGACCTGTTCGTCGGTGAGGGGGCCGGTGGTGTCGGCGGAGATGTAGTACTGCCGGCCGTCGACCGCGACGGCCAGCAGGTACTGCTGTGGTCCCAGGCCGTTGCCGGAAGCGACCTCGTCCGCCCAGGACTGCGCGTCGGCGGGATTGGTGAACTCGTCGACGAAGACGGCGTACAGGTCCACGCCGGTCGTGTCGTACAGCTCGCTCAGGCGGTCGAACAGGGCGGCTTCCTCGTCGTCGGAGAGCACGTCGACGGCGTCGACGATGTATCCCGAACCGAGCTCGACGGGGTCGGTGGCCGACGCGACCGAGGCGGTGCCGCCCAGAGCGAGGGCGGCGGCGAGCGCGAGCGCCCACGCTGATCGAGCACGCATCCGGCTTCCCCTCTCGGCCAGTCCCGGACCGAGTCTATGCAGGCGGCGACATGCGGCGGTAGATCGTGGGAGCCGTCGGCCGCGCCGAGCGTGCCGCTGACCGGCGGGCGCGCATCGCGACGGTATTCTGACGCGCTGGTGAGGAGGACCGATGAACGGGGACGCCATCGACGATCGGTACGGGTCGGATGTGCTCGCTGACGGCTGGCGGGCGCGCACAGCGCCGAAGATCGCGCAGGTCGCGGCCGAGCTCGGCGTCGTCGTCGAAGTCGCCGGCGACGGCTTCTGCGGCGCGGTGACCGACGTCGCGCGGGGTCTCGTCGAACTCGAGGACCGGCACGGCCGACGTCGGCTGTTCCCACTCGGGGCGGGATTCCTCGTCGACGGCGTCGACGTGGTGCTCACGGTTCCGGCGCCGTCTCCCGAGCGATCTCGCGCCCGCACCGCGTCCGGATCCTTCGCAGCCGCCGAGCAGCGCGCCCGGGTGGCGCGCGCGAGCCGGATCCTCGTCGAGGGGCGACACGACGCCGAACTGGTCGAGAAGGTGTGGGGCGACGATCTTCGAGCCGAGGGCGTCGTGGTCGAGTACCTGCAGGGGGTGGATGTGCTGGCCGACGTCCTCGACGAGGAGCCGCCGTCGGACGGTCGCCGCTACGGCGTGCTGGTGGACCATCTCGTTCCCGGGTCGAAGGAGTCCCGTATCGCCGAGGCGGTCTCACGCGGCCCGCACGGCGCGAACGTGCTGATCGTCGGGCATCCCTACGTCGATGTCTGGGAGTGCGTCACGCCGAAGGCGATGGGCATCCAGCAGTGGCCCCGGATCCCGCGCGGCGTCGACTACAAGGTGGGGATCTGCCGCGCGTTCGGCTGGCCGGCGCGTGATCAGGCCGATCTCGCCCGGGCGTGGCAGCGGATCCTCGGCCGCGTGCACACCTACCGCGACCTCGAGCCGTCGCTGCTCGGCCGCGTCGAGGAGCTCATCGACTTCGTCACCGCCGATCGCGCCTCGTAGGCTGAGGGGATGACGGAACCCTCCCGCGGCTTCCGCGAACGTCCGGTGTCGTTCGTGCGGCGCAGCGGCCGCATGTCCGAGGCGCAGGAGCGCGCGTGGCGTGACCTCTCCCCGCGTTTCGTGATCCCCGTCGCGCGCGACGTCGCGGCGACGAGCATCCTGCCCGGTTCGGCGATCGACCCCGGCGCCACGTTCGGCCGTTCGGCACGGCTCGTGGTCGAGATCGGTTCGGGTCAGGGTCACGCGATCGTCCACGCCGCCGCATCCGACCCCGACACCGACTTCCTCGCCGTGGAGGTGTTCCGCGCGGGCCTGGCCCGCACCATGCTCGACGCCGACCGTGCCGGCATCGGCAACCTGCGTCTCGTCGAGGCGAACGCCCCCGAGGTTCTGCAGCACCTGCTTCCCGCCGGCTCGGTCGATGAGATCTGGATCTTCTTCCCCGACCCGTGGCACAAGAAGCGACACACCAAGCGGCGCCTGCTCGCACCGGAGTTCCCGCCGGTGCTGGCAGCGGCGCTGCGTCCGGGCGGGGTGGTGCGGCTGGCGACCGACTGGGAGGACTACGCGCGGCAGATGCGCGAGGTGATGGATGCGGCGCCCGGTTTCGTCCGCGACTTCCCGGGGGAGTGGGCGGAGCGCTTCAACGGTCGCGTGCTCACCGCCTTCGAGCGCAAGGGCACGCGCGTGGGTCGTGAGATCCGCGATCTCGCCTACCGTCGCGACGGCATCGGCGGCTGAGACGGCCATGCCGAACGTCGCCCGGTCCGCGATCGTGCAGGACCACCCGACCTCCACGTGGCATCTGGTCCCCGCACTGCTGGTGTGCCTGGCGGCCCCGGCGTTCTTCGTTCTCCTGCTGCCCTGGCTCGGCTGGGCGCTCCTGGCCGCCGGGCTCGCGTCGGGCTGGATGCTCACCCGCAAGACCGCCCGCCTCACGGAGCCGGATCGCCGCATCCCGTCGCTGGTGCGCGACCTCTCGCTCATCGCCCTCGGACTGCTGATCGTCAGCGCCATCCCGCTGAAGGCCGAACTCGACAACGCCGGCATGCTGCGTTTCACCGTCGCGCTCGGCGGCGCGGTGCTCGTGCCGTACCTCGTGTCGCGCTTCGTCTACCGCGACCGCGCGATCCGCTTCCCCTGGCGCGGCGGCGGCCGGTGGACGTGGTTCCAGTGGTCCTGGCTCGTGCTGGTGCTCGCGCTGGGCTGGCTCATCCTGCCCTTCTACTTCATCACCTCCGGTGTCTATCTCAACTGGCCGGTCGTCGACACCCCCGACCTCATCGCCCGTCTGTTCGTCGGCGTCGGCGCGGTCGGCATCTGGGACGAGCTGTTCTTCATCTGCACGTGCTTCGCGCTGCTGCTGCGTCACTTCCCGTTCTGGCAGGCGAACATGCTTCAGACGATCGTGTTCGTGTCGTTCCTGTGGGAGCTCGGCTATCAGGCATGGGGCCCCGTACTGACGATCCCGTTCGCGCTGCTGCAGGGATTCATCTTCGTCAAGACACGGTCGCTCGCCTACGTGGTCACCGTGCACCTGCTCTTCGACGCGGTGGTGTTCGGCGTGCTCGTGCACGCGCACAATCCGGGCCTGCTCGACGGGGTCTTCCTGGTCTGAGTCGGTCGGCTATCTTCTCAACAGAACTGACGCGAGACTGGGGAGCGCGATGTCGACGGTGCAGGATGTGACGCGACGCGAGATGATCGCGTCCTACGGCGTGGTCGGTGCACCGCCCGAGCCCGATCTCGAGGGGCTCGTGCAGCTCGCCGCGACCGTGTGCGGTGTCTCGACGGCTGTCATCAACATCATCGACGACCGCTTCCAGCATCAGATCGCGGCCGTCGGGTTCACCCCCGCCGTGTGCGCGCGAGAGGACTCCATGTGCGCGGTGGTGTTCCAGCATCCCGGTCATGTCGTGGTCCCCGACGCTCGCGAAGACGATCGCTTCCGCGACAATCCCTTCGTCACCGGCGAAATCGCCGACGTGCGCTTCTACGCCTCGAGCCCGCTCATCACCCCGCAGGGGATTCCGATTGGCACCCTGTGCGTTTTCGACGAGGAGGTGGGAGAGCTCGCGCCGGAGGACAGTCGGGCGCTGGCCCTTCTCGCCCACCAGGTGGTGGATGTGCTCGAGCTTCGTCGACTCACGCACGAACTCGGTCAGTCCAACGAACAGCTCGAGCGATTCGCCGGTCAGATCAGCCACGATCTGCGCAACCCGCTGATGGCGCTCGCCGGCTTCATCGAGCTCGCCGCCGACAGTCCCGAACTCGCCGGAGCCCCGCAGGCCGCGCGCGCCCTCTCGCGCGCGGAGTCCGCTGCCGAGCGCATGGGAGCGATGATCGGCGACCTGTACGCCTACGCTCGCCTGGGCGGTTCCCGACCGCGCCGCGAGCCGGTCGATCTGGGCGACCTCATCGCCTCGGTGGGGGACGACCTCGACACGGCCCTCGCCGAGACGGGCGCCGAAATCGAGGCGCACGTCGACGCATCACTGCACGGCGACCCGACGCTGCTCCGGGCGCTCCTGCAGAACCTCATCGCCAACGCGGTGAAGTTCACCGCCGCGACCGGGATCACGCCGCGGGTGGTCATCCGCTCGCATCGGCTCACGGGCGGGTGGCGGCTCACCGTCGACGACAACGGTCCCGGGGTTCCCGCCGAGCGTCGCGAGGCGGTCTTCGAGCTGATGGACCGCGGCGGCGTCGACGACGTGCCGGGGCTCGGGATCGG
>NZ_DEPK01000100.1:5186-5335 GCF_002358725.1 Microbacterium sp. UBA3394 | reverse complement strand
TCTCCCATAGCACCTGCATAGGCGGGCGGCGTTCTCTGGAACTCCGACACCACCCGTCAGGAGCAACCCGTGGAACTGGTCACCGTCATCGCCCTCGATCTCATCGCGATCGCCGTCCTGGCGTTCGCCGTCTACTACCCCCGACACCG
>NZ_DEPK01000100.1:4918-5112 GCF_002358725.1 Microbacterium sp. UBA3394 | reverse complement strand
CGTCACCGCCGGCCTCGGCCTCGGCCTGTTCGGCGTGCTGTCGATCCTCCGCCTGCGCTCCCGGGAGATCGAGCAGAGCGAGATCGCCTACTACCTCGCCGCCCTCGCCCTCGGTCTGATCGCGGGCCTGTCGGGCGCGGCCACATGGAGTGCGATCGGCCTCACGGCGCTGATCGTCGGCGTGATCGCGATCG
>NZ_DEPK01000100.1:0-4878 GCF_002358725.1 Microbacterium sp. UBA3394 | reverse complement strand
CGCCGTCTACTACCCCCGACACCGGCGACGAGACCTCGCCATCGCCTTCGTCGGCGTCAACGTCGGCGTGCTCGCGGTGTCGATGGTGCTCACCGACTCGACCGTCACCGCCGGCCTCGGCCTCGGACTGTTCGGCGTGCTGTCGATCATCCGCCTGCGGTCCCGCGAGATCGAGCAGAGTGAGATCGCCTATTATCTCGCCGCCCTCGCCCTCGGCCTGATCGCGGGCCTCTCGGGCGCGGCCACGTGGAGTGCGATCGGCCTCACGGCCTTGATCGTCGGCGTGATCGCGATCGTCGACAGCCCCCTCGTGCTGCGTCGCTCGCGCGAGCAGACGCTCGTGCTCGATAGGGCCTACCCGGATGAGGATGACGCCCGAGCGGCCGTCGAGACACTCCTCGGCACAACCGTGCAGCGCGTCACCGTGCGCGGACTCGACCTCGTCTCCGACACCACCACGGTAAACGTGCGGTACGCCCTCCCCCGCCGCGGAGCCTCGCCGCGTCGCCGCAGCACGCATGACAGCTCCACGCCCTCGGAGCGCGACAGCGCGCCCGACACGGTCGCCCACACCTGGCAGGTGGCCCGATGAACGCCCTCGCCGCACTCGGCGGCCTGCGCACCGTGGGCCTGGATGAACTCAACGCCCAGGCGGAGCTGCAGACCCGTGTCGACCGCAAGTACATCGTTCCGGCCCGCGACCTGCCGGCGGTGCTGCATGCCCTTCCCACTGGCAGTGACGTCCTCGAAATCGGCGGAGAGAACGCGCTCCGCTACGCCTCGCAGTACTTCGACACGCCCACCCTCGACAGCTTCTACGGCGCCGTGCGCGGACGCCGACGTCGATTCAAGGTGCGCGCGCGCACGTATCTCGATTCGGGCGGATCGTTCCTCGAGGTGAAGACCCGAGGTGCACGCGCCGCCACCGTCAAGGACCGGGTGCCGGTCACCGGCGACGAACTCGACGACGAAGCGGTCGCGTACGCCACCGACCTCCTCGCCGACGCCGGGATTCCCGGTGCGGCGCGCCTGGCCGAGAGGCTGCAGCCGACGCTCGTCACTCGATACCGCCGCGCCACGGTGCTGCTCCCGGCGACGCCGGGCGGCGACCCCTCGCGGGCGACGATCGACACCGAGCTCACGTGGATAGCCGCCGACGGCGCGGTCCTGCAGCTGCCGTCGTCCGTGATCGTCGAGACGAAGTCCGGGCAGCGTGCCGGCGCGCTCGACCGCGCGCTGTGGCGACAGGGCCACCGCCCCGCGAAGGTGTCGAAGTACGGCACCGGCATGGCCGCGCTGCACTCGGACCTTCCCGCCAACCCGTGGCACCGGGCGCTGAGTCGGCATTTCCGCCACGGAACCATCGCACGGGGCATCGCGCCCGGTACCGCCTCCGTCCCGGCGTGACACAGACTGACCGCCCTGCGCCACCGCGGCCCCGGCGCTCGTAGACTCGGCACGTGAGGACCATCGGCGTGCTCGGCGGGATGAGCTGGGAGTCCTCGCTGGAGTGGTACCGCCTCGCCAATGAGCGCGTGCGCGATCGCCTCGGCGGCTATCACTCCGCACGCATTCTGCTCGACTCCCTCGACTTCGCCGAGATCGAGGCCCTGCAGGCCGCCGGCGACTGGGTAGCAACGGCGCGGATCCTGTCCACCCGCGCACGCGCGCTGCAGGATGCGGGCGCCGACCTGATCGTGCTGTGCACCAACACGATGCACCTCGTCGCGGACGACATCGAAGCGGCCATCGACATCCCGTTCCTGCACATCGCCGACACGACCGCCGACGCGATCGCCGCGGCCGGGCTGCACACGGTCGGCCTGCTCGGAACGGCGTTCACGATGGAGCAGCCGTTCTACCGCGACCGCCTGGCCTCACGCGGCATCCGCGCCCTCGTTCCGAACGAAGCGGATCGGCGCACCGTGCACGAGATCATCTACGGCGAACTCGTGCACGGCGTCGTCACCGACGACGCACGCGAGCGGTATCGCGACGTGATGGCACGACTGCACGACGCGGGCGCGGAGGGGATCATCCTCGGCTGCACCGAGATCGAGCTGCTCGTCACGCGCGGCGACAGTCCGGTGCCGGTCTTCCCGACGACGGCCCTGCACGTCGACGCCGCGGTCGCCTTCGCACTCGGCGCCGACGGCTCCTGACCGGGCCGGATCACCGTCCGCCGTCGATGAGGGCGAAGAGCTCGCCCGCTGCAGACCTCGCCGAGGCGTCGAGCTCATCGCGCGACGCCGACGCGGCGGCCATCGCGACCACCGGGCGGTCGGCGTCCTCGGCCCAGCCGTCGATGTCGGGGCTCGGTCCGCAGAGCAGGACCCCGTCGACGTTGCGGGAGATCAACGCGTCCACACCCGCGCGGATCGCGACCGCCTCTCCGCCGGCGCGCACCACGACGAGCAGGGCGCCGTGCTCGTCCGCCACCTCGGCGACCGCCTCCGCCATGGCCGCGCACGCGGGGTCGGCGAAGGCCGGAACGACGAGACCGATCGTGGGCAGGATGCTCCCCTGACGCAGCGCGCGGGCAGCGCGGTTCAGCCGGTAGCCGGTGGCGGCGATCGCTTCGCGGATGCGCTCCTCCTGCTCCGGCGAGGTCTGCTGCTTCCCGTTGAGGATGCGCGAGATCGACATCCGGCTCATCCCGACGATGTCGGCGATGTCCTGGAGCGTAGCCTTTCGTCGTTGACCGGCCATGACCGGATTCTAGCCCGGGGCCAGAAAGCCCGGTCTGGCGGCAGGGCGGGGATGGCCGGAGGTTTGCGCAAGATCTCCCGAGCGGATGCGCGAATGTATCGGGATGGAAACGTTGGGTCGCTAACATCGCCGACGAGCGGACGCGGGTCGCGGGGGAAGCCGCTCGAGACGCCACTCGATCCTGGGGGATTACCGATGCATGCTCGCCGTTCGCGCCACTCTCGTCACCGCTCCCGCGTGCTCACGCCCTGGTATCGCCAGGAGGTGGGAGGCCTGCCGGTGTGGGCCATGATCGTCATCGCCCTCGCGGTGGCCGGCCTCATCGCATTCACCGTGACGAACATGCCGGCATGACCGTCACGCATCCCGCCGGCCGGCGGTGAGGGCGCATCCACCCGGCGGTCAGGAGGAGAGGATCGCAGCGATGCGCGTGCGCAGCTCTCGCGGCAGGAAGGGCTTCACGAGATAGTCGTCCGCGCCCGCGGCCAGAGCCCGCGCCCGGTCCTCGTCGGTTCGCCGCGCCGTGAGCATCACGATTCGCGTCGTGGCGAAGTCGACATCGGAGCGCAGCTCCTCGCACACCTCGATGCCGGTCTTGACGGGCATCATCCAATCGAGGAGAACCAGATCGGGATGCTGGGCGCGGGCGAGCTCGAGCCCCTCGCCGCCGTCGCGCCCCACCCGGATGTCGTATCCGTCGCGCGCGAGCACGTCGCGGACGAGCGATGCGACGTCTTCGTCATCCTCGACGATCAGCACCTGAGCCATGCGACACCTCCCTGGCGGGCGTCTGTTCAACCTACCCGGCGCGAGGCGAATCCTCGACTGCGGCACATCGCCCTTGATCCCAATGCCGAAGATGACCCATAATCGCCGCTACCCTCTGACCGTGGAGCGCTTGACCCCCGACACGCGCCTGACGCGGACACGCGCCGAGCGTCCGAAGACGCCTGCGTGGCTGTGGGTTGTCGGCGCCGTCGGAATCCTCGGCCTCGCGCTCCTCGGCGTCTCGTTCTCCGTGCCCGGCATCCCCCTGGCGGTATGGTGGCCGGCTGCCGGCTTCTCGATGTGGTTCGCGCTCAAGGCGGCGCCGCGTCAACGATGGATCGCGGTCGTCGTCATCTTCGTCGTCACGACGGTGGCCAACGCGCTCGCCGGTCGCGATGCGGTGCTGTCGCTCATCTACGGTGCCGCGAACGCGCTGGAAGCCGCCCTCGTCGTCGAACTGCTCGCTCAGCGCATCCGCATCACCGCGCGGCGAGCGCACTTCCCGGTCACGACCGGACGCCGATTCCAGCTCGACTCGGCGCACGCCGCCCTCTACTTCGCCCTCGCCGCCGTCATCGGATCGGCCTCGACAGGCGTCATCGTCGGCGTCACCGCCGCGGTCGTCAGCGGCGGCTGGTCACCGCTGCCGGGTATCTTCGCGAGCGTTTCGCACTGCGCAGCGATCCTCCTGATCGCTCCGTTCGCCCTCCTCCCGCCGGCGCTGGCCACGCGGGTGAGCCGGGTGGAGATCACCGCGCAGACCCTGCTCCTGGCCGGACTGATCGCGATCACGTTCACGGCGCTGACCAGCCTGCCGGGAGCCTTCCTCATCTTCGGTCTGTTCACGTGGGCGGTGCTGCGCTTCCCGCTCCGGGTGGTCTACCCGCAGGCCCTCGCCACCGCGGTGATCGTGCTCGTGCTCACCGTGATGGGCGAGGGAGCTTTCGCCGACCGGGCGAACAGCCCGCTGGAGACCGCCGCCGTCACGGTCGTGTTCATGACCTCGCTCGCCGCGCTCACGGTGCTCCTGTCCTCGGCGCGCTACGAGACCCTCGCCCGGGCGACCGCCGCCCTCGAACTCACCCGCGCACAGGCCGACGTGCAGCGCGAACGCGCCGCCGCCCTCGCCGACCGGCTCGAACTGGAACGACAGCGGCAGGATTTCGTCGCCACGACCAGCCACGAGCTGCGCACCCCGATCACGAGCATCCTCGGCTACAGCGATCTGCTCCGCGAGTCGGAGGCGGCCACCCCCGAGCGCGACTGGATCGAGATCATCCACCGCAACGCGACGCGCCTCGGCGATCTCGTCGAAGATCTTCTCGCACTCGGCCACGGCGAAGCCGCGCCGAGCGCGCTCACCCCCGTCGACGTGGCCGCACCGGATCTGATCGCCGACGT
>NZ_DEPK01000186.1:0-18233 GCF_002358725.1 Microbacterium sp. UBA3394 | reverse complement strand
GAGTTGTCCGAGTTGTCGGTGTTCCCGGAGAAGTTGTCCGAGAAGTTCCCGTCGGTCGACGAATTACCCGAGTCGTTGATGGAGTTGTCCGAGTTGTCGGACGCGTCGGTCAGGACCGCGGTGTTCGTCGAGTTGTCCGAGTTGTCGGTGTTCCCGGAGAAATTGTCCGAGAAGTTCCCGTCGGTCGACGAATTACCCGAGTCGTTGGTCGAGTTGTCGGAGTTGTCGGTGTTGTTCGACAGGATCTCGTTCTCGTTGACGCCGACGTTGTTGTCGTTGAGCGTGTCGTCGACGATGATTCCGTCGTTGAAGTCGTTCCCAGTAGCCATTGTCCCAGTCCCTTCGATGAAGCCTTCGGCGGCCTTGCGGATCAATAGTCCGTCCGATCGCGCGTCACGACATCCGGGATACCCCCGGAGACTTCCGGGGATCCCCTAGGGGTCTGATTCGGGGTTCGGGGTTCACGTCCGGGGTTCGGGGGCTTCCGCGTCCGGGATCGGCCCGCTCGGGGCGCGGCGAACGAGCACCTACGCTGGATCGAATGGAATCGTCGGAACTGACTGCCCTGCTCACCGCCGACGGGCTGCGGATGCTCGCCGGGATGCCCGCGGTGCGCACCTCCGACGACGTCGCGCGGCAGGTGTCCGCCCTGCGCGCGGCCGGCCACTCCCCCGACCTCGTGTCGGCGCTCGTGGGTCAGGCGCGGCTGCGCACGAAGGCCGAAGCGAAGTTCGGCGACCTCGCCCAGCGCATGCTGTTCACGCGCGCGGGCCTGGAACAGGCCACGCGCATGTCGATCGCGTCGCTGCACGCCGGGCGGTTTCGAGCCGGGGGCCTGACGCGCGTCGCCGACCTGGGGTGCGGCATCGGCGGTGACGCGCTCGGGTTCGCCGGGCTCGGCCTGTCGGTCGACGCGGTGGACGCGGATGAGATCACCGCGGCGATCGCCGCCTACAACCTCGCTTCGTTCGGCGACGCCGTCACCGTCGCGCACGGCCGCGCCGAAGCATCCGACCTCACGCGCGCCGACGGCATCTGGCTCGACCCTGCCCGCCGCACGCCCGGCCGAGGAGAGACCTCCCGCACGAACGCCGACGAATGGTCGCCGTCGCTGGACTGGGTGTTCGACATCGCCCGCAGACGACCGGTGGGTGTGAAGCTCGGACCGGGACTGGACCGGGACCGCATCCCCGACGACGTCGAGGCGCAGTGGGTCAGCGCCGACGGGTCGACGGTGGAGTTGGTGCTGTGGACTCGAGAGCTCGCACGGCCGGGCGTGCGCCGAGCCGCGCTCGTGACCCGCGGCGAACACGCGTGGGAGATCACCGCCGGCGCCGATGCCGAGGATGCGGCGCCGCGGGAGCTCGGCGCCTACCTGCACGAGCCCGACGGGGCGGTCATCCGAGCTCGTCTCATCGGCGATGTCGCCCGCTCGCTCGAGGCGGGCACTCTCGATCCGCGGATCGCCTATCTCACCTCGGATGCGGCGCTCACGAGCCCCTTCGTCTCGTCGTTCCGCGTGCGTGAGGAGCTGCCGAGCGACACCAAGGCGCTCGCGCGGGAGCTCCGCTCCCGCGCGATCGGCCGACTGGAGATCAAGAAGCGCGGAGTCGACGTGGACCCGGCGGCGCTGCGGACCAAGCTCAAGCTGCGCGGCGACGCGGCAGCGACGCTCGTGCTCACGCGCGTCGGCGACACGCGGCGGGCGATCCTCGCAGATCGCGTGTGACGCCCGGTCGACGGGGGCGCGATCAGCTGAACAGGTTCGCGCTGTAAGCGGCGAAGACGAGCCAGCCCGCGCTGTAGACGACCGACCCCGAGGCGATGCAGATCGCCCACACCGCCATCGCGCGGTCCTCGGTGGGCCGGCGCAACGCCATGACCGAGACGACGATCGCGATCAGGCCGAGGGGGAACGCCCATCCGACGAAGAACGATGCGAGCAGGCCCGCGATCGCGATGCCGAGCGCCCAGGCCGCGAACGCGCTGCGCAGCGGCGGCGCGGGCATCGCCCACGAGTCGGTGCTCGGCGCCTCGGACGGATCGGTCGGCGCCGACATCTCGGTGATGCCGAGCGGCCCCGTGGGCAGCCGCGAGAAGCCGCCCCGGTGCTCGCCGGGCATGCGTGACTCTCCGGAGACGGGGGCGAGATCCTGCCCCTGCGGGTCGTCGGTCGCATCAGGGGTCATGCGGCGTCCGTCCGTTCGGCAGGACGCTCGGCCACCTGGATCTCGGTGACCGGCAGCGTCGAATCGGCGCCGAACGCGAGAGTCGAGGGTCGGCGCCCCGACATGATGAGTTCGCTCGCGAGCGCCGCGATCATCGCACCGTTGTCGGTGCACAGCGACAGCGGAGGGATGCGCACCGCGACGCCGGCGGCTTCGGCGCGCGCGAGGGCGACCTCGCGCAGGCGGCGGTTCGCGATCACCCCGCCACCGAGCAGGAGGCGCGGCACGCCGTACGCCTCGCACGCGGCGAGCGCCTTCGTCACGAGCACGTCGACGACGGCCTCGCGGAAGCTCGCGGCCACGTCGGCGACGGGCACATCCTCCCCGGCGGCACGGGCCTGCTCCGTCCACCGCGCGACGGCCGTCTTCAGGCCGGAGAACGAGAAGTCGTATCGGTGCGACGCCATGTCGCTCGCGCGGGACAGGCCTCGGGGGAAGCGGATGGCAGTGGGATCCCCCGTCGCGGCGGCGCGGTCGATCTCCGGCCCTCCGGGGTAGGGCAGGCCGAGCAGACGCGCGACCTTGTCGAAGGCCTCCCCCGCGGCGTCGTCGACGGTCTCGCCCAGCAGCTCGACGTCGGTGGTGAGGTCGCGTACCAGCAGCAGCGACGTGTGCCCGCCGGAGACGAGCAGCGCGACCGTGGGGTACTCCAGCGGCGGAGCATCCGCATCCAGGATGTCTGCGGCGATGTGTCCGACGAGGTGGTTGACCGCGTACAGCGGACGGTCGAGCGAGACCGCGAGCGCCTTCGCCGCCCCCACCCCCACCATGAGCGCACCCGCCAGCCCCGGTCCGCTCGTGACGGCCACCGCATCCAGGTCGGCGAGGGACACCCGCGCCTCGGCGAGCGCCGCCTCGATGGCCGGCTGCAGCGCCTCGAGGTGCGCGCGGGCGGCGACCTCGGGCACGACCCCGCCGTAGCGGGCGTGCTCATCCATCGACGACGCGATCGTGTTCGACAGCAGGGTGCGGCCGCGCACGATGCCGATGCCGGTCTCGTCGCAGCTGGTCTCGATGCCGAGCACCAGCGGCTCGCGTCGGTTCACGTGCACGCCCCCGTCTCTGCCGTAGTCCCCGCCCCGGCCGCAGCCCCGGCCCCTGCCCCTGCTCCAGCCCCTGCCCCGGCCCCGGCCGAGCCCGGTTTGTCGGAGATTCGCGCCGATGTCGGAGGATTTTGCCGGGATTGTCCGACATCGGCGAGATTCTCCGACATCGGGGAGAGGGATGCGCGCGACGCGGCCCATCCGGGCACGTCCAGGCGCATCACGATGGCGTCGACATTGCCGTCCGGGTAGTAGTTCGGGCGGCGGCCGATCTCGATGAACCCCTCCGAGGCGTAGAGGCGCTGGGCGGCCGGATTGTCGGCCCGCACATCGAGGAAGACCTCGCGCACGCCGCGCTCCGCCGCCTCCTGAAGAAGGGCGCGGAACAGCATTCGGCCACGGCCGCGGCCGCGGAACGTCTTGTCGAGGGCGATGGTCTGCACGTCGGCGTCCGTCGCGCCCGACGGGGCGCGCAGCCCCGCGTAGCCGATCAGGCGACCTGCCTGCTCCGCCACGACGTAGTGGTTGTGGGGGGAGGCCAGCTCTGCCCGCATGGCGGTCTCGCTCCAGGCGTCGCCGGCGAAGGACGCCCGCTCGAGCGCCATGATCGCCTCGAGGTCGTCGACGTCTCCGGTGCGCAGTCTCACGCGATCACCCGCTTCGGCGCGGTGGGTGCGGTGACATCCGGAGAGCGCAGATAGAGGGCGTTGTCCGCGGCGATCCGGCGGCCGGCCGCGACGGCACGACCGGCGGCGAGAGCCAGCATCGCGGCGGGTACCGAACCGGCGTCGAGTCGGCGGGCGCCGTGCGCGGCGAGCGCGGCATCGAGCTCGTCGCGCGGCGCGAGAGCCGGATCGGCCACGCGCACGGGGAGGCCGTCATCGTCGAGGCCCTCGTAGACGGTGAACGCGAACTCGCGACGGCGGGCGTCGGTGACGACGGCGAAGCGCTCCTCGTCGGCGCCGGTCATGGCCGCCATCAGCATGCGGTCGAGGGCGACGGCATCGTGACTGACGACGGGGATGAGCGGGATGCCGCGGCCGAGCGCGAAGGCGCGGGCGGCGGCGATGCCCACGCGCAGGCCGGTGAAGGGCCCGGGGCCCATACCCGCGGCGACATGGGTGACGTCGGCGCTCGTGATCTCCGACTCCGCCAGGACGCGCGCGACGTGATCGCCGATCACCTCGGCGTGCCCGCGCGGGTCGCCGCTGTCGAGTTGGGCGCGTACGACGCCGTCGGGCTCGATCACCGCCACCGCGGTGCCGATCGACGTGTCGATGCCCAGAATCACGCCTTCCAGCGTAATCGGAGCCGGCCGTGGCCTGCTCGCCCATCCGATCCGCGCCCCGACGACGAACAACACGCATGCACCTCCCCCGGTACGTGCGCGAGGGCGGCACGCCGCCGCTCTCGGACGATCCCGCGGGGTCAGGATGGCGCACCGTCGTGATCCCGACCGCCGTCGGCGATCTCACCGTGCGCGCCGGGCGCCGCACCGGCGGAACTGCGACCGTGCTGCTGCACGGCGCCGCCGGCACATGGACGACCTGGACCCCGCTCGCCGCGTACGCGCGAGACACCGGCCGCACCCTGGAGAACGTGGTCGCCGTCGACCTGCCGGGGTGGGGCGACAGCGGGGAGCTGGATCCCGCGCTGCACGTCGAAGACGTCTCGCACGCCATCGCCGACCTCGTGCGTTCCCTCGGATACGACGACTGGATCGTCGCGGGTCACTCGCTCGGCGGCGTCGTCGCGCTCGACCTCGCCGCGCGAGCGCCCGGTCCGACCGTGGGCGTCGTTCTCGTCGCCCCCACGGGCGCGAGCGTCATAGACGCGATCCGGCATCCGCTGCGCGGCGGGATGCGGCTGCCCGGCTTCGCGGGGATGCTCGCCGTCATGCGGGCGCTCTCCGCGTTCGGTCCGGGCGGCGCCGCCATCGTCGAGGGCGTCGCGGCCGCAGGGCTGCTGCCGCTGCTGACGCGGCCGCTCTTCTCCGCGCGCGTGGACCCGAGCGTGGTCGCCGCGTTCCGCACCGAGGTGCGTCCGACGGCCTTCGCCCGCGCGGCTCGGATGCTCGCGGGTTACGACGAGGATACGTGGAGCGTCGTCCGCTGTCCCGTGCAGGTCGT
Organism: Microbacterium sp. UBA3394; assembly: GCF_002358725.1. Classification (NCBI taxonomy): domain Bacteria; kingdom Bacillati; phylum Actinomycetota; class Actinomycetes; order Micrococcales; family Microbacteriaceae; genus Microbacterium; species Microbacterium sp. UBA3394. The sequence goes on along the minus strand of NZ_DEPK01000186.1, from coordinate 12,833 downwards.
CCGAGGTCCGCGCGATGTGTTCGCGTCGCCGCGCGACGATGTCGCTCTCGCCGCGCGCATCCCTCAGCTTCGCGTGCGCACCGCCTCCGGCACGGGACACTTCCCGCACGTCGAGCGCCCCGACGCGGTGCTCGACGCGATCGAGGCGATCAGGGGCGGCGGGTGACGGTCGCGATCCGCGGTGAGTCGGCATCGAGGTCGGCCTCGCGCGCGGTCACGCCGCACGCGGTGTCGACGCCCCGGCCGTGCCACTCGCGGTCGAGCTCGATCTCCCACCAGCTCTCGCGCAGGCCGTCGACCATGCCGCGACCCCACTCGACGATCACCACCGAGGAGTCCAGGTCGATGTCGAGGTCGTCGAGCTCCGCAGCGGATCCGAGCCGATAGGCGTCCACGTGCACGAGCGGCGCGCCGCCGACGAGCGACGGATGCGTGCGGGCGAGCACGAAGGTCGGGCTCTGTACCGGTCCCCGCACGCCGAGCCCCTCGGCGATCCCGCGCGTGAGTGTGGTCTTGCCGGCCCCGAGCGGACCGGTGAGCACCACGAGGTCGCCCGCCGACAGCATCCGACCGATCTCGACACCGAACGCGTGCATGTCGGCCGGCGTGGTCAGCTCCCGGGCACCGACGATCGCGTCGAGGCCGGTCACCGGGCGCTCCCGTACACGCGCGGCACGCGCCGTCCGATGCGCGTGACGATCTCGTAGTTGATGGTTCCGGCCGCCTCGCCCCATTCGTCGGCGGACGGGACGCCCAGGGTCGGGTCGCCGAACAGCACCGCCTCGTCGCCGACGGAGACGGGATGCTCTCCGACGTCGACGACGAACTGATCCATCGCGACGCGGCCGGCCACGGGGAACCGTGCACCGCCGATCGTCACCGGCCCCCGTCCCGAGGCCTGGCGCGGCACGCCGTCGGCGTAGCCGAGCGGGATGAGCGCGAGCGTCGTCTCGCGCGGGGCGACGTAGTCGTAGCCGTAGGAGACGCCGTGCCCGGCATCCACCCGGCGCACCGCCGCGACGCGGGCGCGCAGCGTCATCGCCGGGCGCAGCCCCAGCTCGGCCGAGGAGCGGTCGTCGAAGGGCGACAAGCCGTAGAGTCCGATGCCGATGCGCACGGCGTCGAGCCGCGTCTCGGGCAGGGCGATGGCCGCATTCGTCGCGGCGAGGTGGCGGATGTGCGGGGTGAGGCCGAGGGATGCGGCCTCGGCGACACCCCGTTCGAACACGTCCAGCGCGGCGCGGTCCGCTTCGGGCGACGCATTGGAGAGGTGGCTGAAGACGCCGACCACCCGAACGCGTCCGATGCGCTCCAGGCGTGCTGCCTCGGCGAAGACGACGCGGTAGTCGGCGGGGGCGATGCCGTTGCGGCCGAGGCCGGTCTCGAGCTTCAGGTGCACTGCGGTGGGGCGGCCAGCCGTGGCCGCATCCGCTGCCGCGACGAGCTGGTCCATGCGGGAGACGCCGATCTCGATCCCCGCCGCAGCGGCCTCCGCGAACGACGCGCCGGGCGCGTGCAGCCACGCCAGCAGCGGCGCATCCACCCCGGCGCGGCGCAGAGCGAGGGCTTCGTCGACGTCGGCGACAGCCAGCCGCGACGCGCCGCCCTCGAGCGCGGCGGCCGCGACGCGCGGGGCGCCGTGGCCGTATCCGTCCGCCTTCACCACGGCGATCACGGGAACGCCGGTGAGGGCGCGCAGGTGCCGCACGTTCGCGGTGATCGCGTCGAGGTCGATCGTCGCCTCGCGCATGTCGCCGTGGTGGATGCCTCTCACGCGGTGTCCCCTCCTGTGCCGGCGGCGGGCGTGCCGGCACCATCGGCGACGACGTAGGCGACGGCGAACCCGGCGTCGTGGGACATCGACAGGTGGAGGGTCGCGATGCCGCGGTCGGCGACGACGGCGGCGGTGCTCCCCGACAGGGCGAACCATGGCCGCCCCGATTGCTCGCGGGTGACCTCGATGTCGGTCCAGTGCACGCCGTCCGACCCGCCGAGCGCTTTGATCAGCGCCTCCTTCGCAGCATAGCGCGCCGCGAGCGATCGCGGCTTGAGCGCCTGCTCGGCGGGCGAGAAGAGCCGCCCGAGCAGCCGGGGCGTGCGCGCGATCGTTCGCTCGAAGCGGGCGATGTCGACGAGGTCGACGCCGATTCCGACGATCATGCGGCGCTCCCTCCATCGTCCGATGCGGCGTCCGACGACGCCCGCCAGCCTATCGCGGCCGCTGCCGAGGGTCGGGCACCGGCTCGGGCCGTGAACAACACAGGAGATCGATCGCCCCGCGGGCGGATTCGACCCTGTCCTGCCCGATTCGACGCGGATCTCCTGCGTTGTTCACCGCAGGCGGCGCACTCACTCCACGGTGACCGACTTGGCGAGGTTCCGCGGCTGATCGACGTCGAGTCCCTTCGCCGTCGACAGGCCCATGGCGAAGATGTGCAACGGCACGACCGACAGCAACGGCTCGAACAGGGGCCCGGCGAGGGGGATGCGCAGCACCTCGTCGGCCGTCGGCAGCACGGCCGCGTCGCCTTCTTCGGCGACGGCGATCACGCGGGCACCGCGCGCGCGGATCTCCTCGATGTTCGAGACGACCTTCGCATGCAGGAGCGCCGAGTGGCGCGGCGACGGCACGAGCACGAACACCGGCTGACCGGGCTCGATGAGGGCGATCGGGCCATGCTTGAGCTCCCCGGCGGCGAAACCCTCGGCGTGGATGTAGGCGAGCTCCTTGAGCTTCAGCGCCCCCTCGAGCGCGATCGGGTAGCCGACATGGCGGCCGAGGAAGAGCACCGATCGGGTGTCGGCCATCCAGTACGCGAACTGCTCGATGCGCTCCTGCTCCGTCTCGAGGATGCGACGGATCTTGCCGGGAACGGCCTCGAACTCCTCGATCTGCGCGGCGACCTCATCGGCGGAGATCGCACCGCGCACCTGTCCGATGTGGAGGGCAAGCAGATAGAGGGCGGTGATCTGGGCGACGAAAGCCTTCGTCGAGGCCACCGCGACCTCCGGTCCCGCGTGCGTGTAGACGATCGCGTCGGATTCCCGCGGGATGGTGGCGCCCTGCGTGTTGCAGATCGACAGGGTCTTCGCGCCGCGCTCGCGGGCGAACTTCACCGCCATGAGCGTGTCCATCGTCTCGCCCGACTGGCTGATCGACACGACGAGGGTGTCGGGGCCGATGACCGGATCGCGGTAGCGGAACTCGTGGGCGAGCTCGACGTCGACCGGCACGCGCGCCCACTGCTCGATGGCGTACTTCGCGACCATGCCCGCATAGGAGGCGGTGCCGCAGGCGACGACGATCACGCGGGAGATGTCCTCGAAGAGGTCGTCGAGTCCCTCCAGCTCGGGGATGGCGACGACACCGTCGCGGATCCGCCCGCGGAGCGTGTTCGCGACCGCCTCGGGCTCCTCGGAGACCTCCTTGGCCATGAACGACGACCAACCGCCCTTGTCGGCGGCGTTCGCATCCCACGTCACCTCGAACGGCTCGACCTCCACGGGGGCGCCGAAGAAGTCGGTCACCTCCACGCCGGCCGGGGTGATCGCGACGATCTGGTCCTGGCCGATCGCGAGGGCGTCGCGCGTGTGCTCGACGAAAGCGGCGACGTCGGAGCCGAGGAAGTTCTCCCCCTCGCCGAGGCCGATCACCAGCGGCGAGTTGCGGCGCGCGCCGACGACGAGGCCGGGATGGTCCTGGTGCATCGCGAGCAGGGTGAAGGCCCCCTCGAGGCGGGCGACGACCGTGCGGAACGCGGCGACGAGGTCTCCGCCGTTCGCGGCATAGGCGCGGCCGAGCAGCACGGCGGCGACCTCGGTGTCGGTCTCGCTCCGGAACGGATGCCCGTCGAGTTCGGCGCGGAGCTCGCCGAAGTTCTCGATGATCCCGTTGTGGATGACGGCGAGCTTGTCGTCGTCGGCGAGATGCGGATGCGCGTTCTGGTCGGTGGGACCGCCGTGGGTCGCCCACCGGGTGTGGCCGATGCCCGTGGTGCCGTCGGTCATCGGGTGCCCGACGAGGTCGTCTCGCAGCACTTGCAGCTTGCCGGCGCGCTTGCGCATGTCGAGCGCACCGGCGCCGTCGATCACGGCGATGCCGGCGGAGTCGTATCCGCGGTACTCCAGTCGCGACAGGCCTGCCAAGAGGATGGCCTGGCTCTGCCGCGGGCCCACGTATCCGACGATTCCACACATGGGCTCCATCGTAATCTGCGCCGCCTGGCGCCCCGCCCGGTACCGAACGCCGCGGGCGGAACACGCCGGGTCAGGGCGATCGGCGACGCCTCGTGCGTCGAGTCCACGTGATCGCGACACCGCCGGCGATCAGGAGGGCAGCCAGGAAAGCCGCCGACAGCGGTGGGGTCGATCCGGAGGCCGCGAGCCGTGCCGGCTCGGCTGACGCCGCCGCAGGCGAGGGCGCGGCGGTCTGCGACGACGTCGGCTCGGGCGTCGGCTCCGGCGAGGTCGGCTCGGGCGTCGGTGTCGGGTCGGGCAGAGCTGCCAGCAGGGCGTGGGCGTCAGCGAGTCCGGCGCCGTAGACGTGCGCGTCGGGCATCACTCGCCAGTAGGGATTGTTCATCTCGGCCGCCGTGGCCTCGGTCGCCGTCAGGATGTCGGCCGGAGAGGCGCCGGGAGCGTACTCGAGGGCGAGGGCGTGCACCGCGGCGACGCTCGGGGCGGCGGCCGACGTGCCGTAGAAGCGGTAGACCACCTCGCCGTCCTCGTCGAAGGGCGATTCGAAGAAGCTCGTCCGCTCCCCGTCGACCCCGGTGATCTGCGGTGCGGCCACGGTGATCGGCTCGGAGTAGGCCGCGGACGGCGGCCCGTAGGGGTCGTAGGGCTCGAAGAGGATGGTGCCCGGCCCGGGCGAGCTGAAGGACTCCGGCTCCCACGGGTAGTCCCACGACGCGGCGGCGACGCTCACGCCGGAGCCGTCCCCGTTGTGGCCGTTGATGACAGCTCCGACGAGGTCACCGCCGGCATCGCGGTCGTATTCGCGCCACGCGAGCGCCGTGCCGTTTCCGAAGGTGCCGATCCAGACGGCAGGTGGCGGGGCGACGTCACCGGTGAGATCGCGCACGACGACGAAGCCGTACTCCCCGTCCGTCGGCACGGGGCTGACCGTCAGCATCTCCATCGGCACCTGCGGGTCCGGTGTGACGCCCGCCGCGACGAGGGCGGGCACGGGGTCATCCGAGTACAGCTGCAGCGAGAAGTGGGATGCGACCGCGCCCTGCGGCTCCCCCCAGCCGAGGGCGAAGGTCGGCGCCGACGGCGTCGCGAGCAGTCCGACGCTCTGCACGGGGTCGACGCCGTCTCCCGGGTCGAAGTCGAGACAGTCGTAGGCGACGACCTCCTCAGGCACCCACACCCACTCCGGGCAGGCCACGCCGCGGTACTCGGGCGCCTGCCATCCGGCGATGGGAAGGCCCTCACTCGGTGTGCCGTCCGCGCCGACGGCGTTCGCATTGCCCGCCGAGGTGTAGTACGCCACACCGTCCGCCTTGACCATCTCGATGGCCGACGAGACGATTCCCTGCTGGAAGTGGGGTTCGGTGACATAGCTGATGTCGTCGACGATGATGTCCGCGCCCGCGTCGGCGAGCGCGAGGATGTTCTCGGCCATGTCGATCATCCCGCCGAACCCGGACGCGAACAGGATGCGCGCCCCGGGCGCGATGCCGTGCACGATCTGCGCCATCCCGCGTCCCTCGTCGCTGCCGCCCGGGTGGTCTGCGAGAACCTCGACGGGCGTGTCGTATCCGCACGGGTTGCCGGGTCCGGGGAGCACGCCGGCCGAAACGTCCTCCGCGGGGGTGGTGGTCGCCGTGGCAGAGGTGGCGTACGAATCGGACAGGATGCCGATCGTCACGCCGCTGCCATCGACGTCGAAGGCGTCGCGCGCGAGGGCCGTCTTCAGCGGCTCGTCGGCGTCGACCGGGACGCTGCGGCAGCTCTCGGCGGCCGCGGTCGCGGGTCGCGCGGCGGCGGACGACGATGACGTGCCGACGGCCGCACGCAGGTCGGGCGCGACCGCCACCACGCCAGGGAGCGCGGCCAGTGCCGACAGCTGAGCGGGTGACACAGCGACGGCGACCGACGGGCTGAGACGGTACACGCGATCGACCCGCGCGAGCTGCCGCACCGCGTCGATCTGTTCAGCGCTCGGGCGCGTCTCGAACGTCACGGTCGCCGACACCCGCCCGTCGTCGTCCACCTGCAGACTGCCCGGGCCGGTCGCGGGCAGACCGACGGCATCGGCCAGTTCTTCGGCCCCGCTCGCTCCGGCCTGCGCGGCATCGGCCAGCTGGTCGGCGAGAGAGGGCGGTGGAGGCGTCTCCTCTGCCGCGTCGGCGGCCGGCGAAGCGAGAGGCGCGGCGCCGGGAAGGATGATGAGGGCAGCGGCGAGCGCGACGCTGCGGGCAGCTCGAAACACAGATCTCCGGGGGAAGGTCGTCGGGTCCTTCCAACCTGGCAGAAACCTGTGAGTGAATGCGAATCGACCAGGACGCGGTCGCATCACCCACGGCGGGCCGGGTGCAGTCCCTCAGGAGGAGATCCCGCCACCAGAGGACGGAATCTCGCTACGCCTCCTCTTGAGGCGTGATCTCCTCTCGAAGCGTCGGCTGCGCTGCGCCGGCGCGTCGGCGCGGGAAGCACCGGAAGCGCCGGTGTGCGGGTCAGAGCTTGCGCAGCAGCACGCTGGAGACCGCGTGATCGGCGGCCTTCTTCAGCACGAGGCTCGCGCGGTGACGCGTGGGAAGCACGTTCTCGACGAGGTTCGGGAGGTTGATGTCGCGCCAGTAGCCCAGGGCGCGGGGCACGGCCTCCTCGTCCGGAATCTGCGCGAACCGATTGAAGAACGAGTTCGGGTTGCTGAAGGCGGCCTCGCGCAGCGCGAGGAATCGGTGCACGAACCACTGCTCGATGTCGTCGGGAGCGGCATCGACGTAGATCGAGAAGTCGAACAGGTCGCTCACCGCCACATCATTGGGCGCGGGCGGCGGCTGCAGCACGTTCAGACCCTCGACGATGACCACGTCGGGGCGCCGCACGGTGACGTGCGCATCCGGGACGATGTCGTAACGCATGTGCGAGTAGAAGGGCGCCCGCACCTCGTCTGCCCCCGACTTCACCTCGGTGAGGAAGCGCACCAGGGCGCGCCGGTCGTAGGACTCCGGGAAACCCTTGCGATCCATGAGACCCCGCCGCTCCAGCTCGGCGTTCGGGTAGAGGAATCCGTCGGTGGTGACGAGCTCGACGCGCGGTGTGCCGGGCCACCGGCTCATCAGTTCGCGCAGCAGCCGGGCGATGGTCGACTTGCCGACCGCGACCGACCCGGCGACCCCGACGACGAAGGGCGTCGTGGAGTCCTGCTCGCCGAGGAACGTGCTCGTGTCCACGCCGAGGGCCTTGGTGGAACTGGCGTAGAGCGACAGCAGCCGACTGAGCGGCAGGTAGACCTCCGCGACCTCGGTGAGGCTCAGACGATCGCCGATGCCGCGGATCTGCACGACCTCGGTCTCGGTCAGCGGCTGGGCGAGTCCGCCCGCCATCCGGGCCCACTCGTCGCGCTCGATCTCGCGATACAGCGAGAGCGCCGGGGTCTGCGGTGTCACCTGGTCGTCGATCGACATCCGCCCCATCGTATCCATGCGGTGCGCCCGGACCCGCCGCGTCGGTACGCTGGCGACGTGCGCCTGGGAGTCCTCGACATCGGTTCGAACACCGTCCATCTGCTGGTGGCGGATGTGAGCCCGGGCGGCCGTCCTCTCGCCACGACCTCGCAGCGCACCGTGCTGCGCCTCATGCGCTACCTCGACGACGACGGCGCCATCCGGCCCGAAGGCGTCGAGGCGCTCGTGACCGCGGTGCGCGAGGCGCGCGAGATGGCAGCCGCCGAGAACGTCGCCGAGCTGCTGGCCACCGCCACCTCCGCGGTGCGCGAAGCGGCCAACGGCCCCGCCGTCATCCAGGCGATCGAAGAGGCGCTCGACCAGCCGTTGCAGGTGCTGGGCGGCGAGACCGAGGCCCGCTACACCTTTCTCGCCGTGCGCCGGTGGTTCGGATGGTCGGCCGGACAGATCCTGCTGTTCGACATCGGCGGCGGATCGCTCGAGATCGCGGCCGGCGGCGACGAGCTTCCGGATGCGGCCGCATCGGTGCCGCTCGGAGCGGGCCGGATGACCCTCCGGTACATGCCCGACGACCCGCCCGGAGAAGACGCGGTGGACCGGCTCCGCAAGCACGCGAAGAAGAAGCTCGAACCGCTCGCCGACACCTTCACCTCGCTCCCCCGGCCCGATCATGTGGTCGGGTCGTCGAAGGCGATCCGGTCGCTCGCCAAGCTCGCCGGCTATCCCATGGCCGGATGGTCGGGCACCGAGCGGATGGTGCTGCCGCGACAGGCGCTGAAGGCCTGGATCCCGCGCCTGGCGCGCATCCCTGCCGACGCCCGACAGGAGCTGCCCGGTATCACCGCCGACCGCACCCTGCAGATCGTCGCGGCCGCCGTCGTGCTCCACCAGGCCATGAAGGTGATGGAGGTCGACGAGCTGGAGGTGTCGCCGTGGGCTCTCCGCGAGGGCGTCCTGCTGCGCTACATCGAGTCGCTGTCATGGAGCGCCCCCGCGGTGTGACACCGGTGTGGCCGGGCGATCAGGCCGACCGCGATCAGGCCGGACCCTCGATCAGGGTCACGCTCGCCGACTGCGTCGCGCCGGAGGAGTCGGTCCACGTGATCGTGACGATCTCACCCGGGTCGTAGCCGGCGAGGACCTCGGCGAGCTCCGTGGTGTCGGCCACCGCCGTGCCGTCGACCGCGGTGATCGTATCGCCCGCGGCCAGGCCTGCGTCGGCGGCCGGAGTGCCCGCGATCACGCCGGCGATGGTCGCGCCGGACGTCGTCGTCGCCTGGGTCGAGCCCGACCCCGACCCGCCGTAGCCGCCGTAGCCGGTGCTGGTGGCCGCGGCGGTCTGCACGCCGAGGAACGCGGAGTACCCCACGGTCACGCCGTCGGATTCGTCACCGGCGAGGATCTGCTCGACGATGGCCAGCGCATCCTCGATCGGAACCGCGTACCCGACGGTGACGACGCCGCCGACCGACGCGGCGGTGGTCATCCCGATCACCTCACCCTCATCGTCGAGCAGCGCTCCGCCGGAGTCGCCCGAGACCACGTCGGCGAGCACCTCGATCATGCCGTAGAGCGTCTCACCCGCGGTTGTGCCCGACGACGCGGTCGTCACCGACGACTCGAGGGCGGTGATCTCGCCGTCCGCGGCCATCAGCACGCCGCCGCCCTCGGCGTTGCCGACCGCGGTGACGGCCTCTCCGACGGTCTCGTCGTCGTCGTCGATGGCGGCGACCTCCAGCCCTGACGCCCCCTCCAGCTGCAGCAGGGCGACGTCGGAGTCCACGGAGGTTCCCACGAGCGTGGCGGCATAGGTCTCTCCGGTGGTCGCGATCGTCACCGAGATCTCGGTCGCGCCGTCGATGACGTGGTTGTTCGTGAGGATGAGGCCGTCCTCGGTCAGCACGATTCCGCTTCCCGCTGCAGCCGCCTCGCTGTATCCGAGAACCGTCTCGATGATCACGACACCGGTCGACTCATCGTCGTTCGCCTCGGTCGCCTCGCTGACGGAGGTGGTCGTACCGGATGTCTGGCTGTCGTCGCCGTATCCGCTCCCGTCGCGGCCACCGCCGCCCCATGACGGCGCCTGCGGCACGGCGGGCGCTGCGGCGACGGTCTGCGTCGTGTCGGATGCGGCGGAAGCGGTCGCTTTCACCCCGACCACGGCGGTCGTCGCCAGGGTCGCCACCGCCACACCCGCGCAGGCGACGATCACCGGCCGTCGGTACCAGGGCCGTGCGACGGTCGTCGCATCAGCCTCCTGCTGCGAGGTCTGCTGTGCGGTGGAGAGGTTCTCGTCCATGGGGTGCCGTCCTTTCGAGGTGTTGCCCCTAGGACACCAACCCCGCTCATGCGGGAACCCTGGCGCGCTTCAGCGTTGCCTATGTGTGCCGGCTCGAGTCTGACGGCATCGTCGCCGCGACCGTCCCTCGCAGCCGGGATAGGTTGGAACAGCAACGTCGGGAGGGGAGCCGGACTTTGTGTGACTCCGTCGACGGCACGGGGCGCGAAGCGACGCGCAATCGGGTCCTGGGCGCCGCGTACGAGGTGTTCGCCGAGGTCGGGATCGACGCGGCGACGGTCGAGGCGGTCTGCGCCCAGGCGCACTTCAGCCGCGGGGCCTCCTACTCCAACTTCGCCTCCAAGGACGACCTGTTCCTCGAACTCATCGAGAAGGTCACGAACGATCGGATGCGGCGGGCAGCGGGCTTCGTGCACGCCTTCGGCGATGCGTCCTCGGCGGCGCCGATGCCCGCCGACCCCGCCGACGTGGTGCGCGCGATCGCGGAAATGGCGACCGAGGACCGCACCGGCGTGCTGCTGATGGCGGAGGTGCGCATCCGCGCCATGCGCGACCCGTCGATCGCCGAGGCCTACCGCACGTTCAAAGACCGCACGCTGGCGCAGATCGCCGACATCCTCGGTCTTGCGCTCCGCGCCTACGGTCTCTCGCCGCGCATCGCTTCTGCGACCCTGGCGAGGATCGTGCTCGAGACGTGGGAGACCGCATCGATCGACGCGGTCATCGCGGGCGAGGATGCGGCCGGGATCTCGGCCCTCGTCGCCGCGCGGACGGCCGAGATCGGCCTGCTCTTCGCCGATGGGGACGGCGACGTCGCGGGCGCTCCCCTCGACGAGGCCAGGCGCGTGCGAGCCGCGGTGTGCCTTGCCGCACGCGCCGGCGACTCCCTCGACCGGTTCATCGCGGCCCTCGGCGCCGATCCCGACGTCGAGCAGTTCGCGGTCGTGCGGGGATCGGCCACGCTTCGGCTCGCGGACATCGATGTGACCGTCAGCACCGCATCCGACGGGCGGATAGCCGGCATCTCCTTCGGTCCGGGATTCGAGCTGCCGGTGGACGGCGTCTCGATCGGCGATACCGCCGATACGCTGCGGGAAGAACGCGGGGCGCCGCAGCGGGAATGGCCGTTTCCTCACAGCGACGCGGTCATGATCTGGGACACGCCCACGTTTCTGCGGGTCGACCTCGACCGCCGCACCGGGCGGATCAAGGCCATCCACCGCTGAGCGGCCCGCGTTTCGTCTCGGTCGCTCCGCCCCGCCTCCCCGCCCCTGGTCGTTGAGCGAGCGAAGCGAGACGAAACGCCACGCCTCCCCGGCCCTGGTCGTTGAGCGAGCGGAGCGAGACGAAACGCCCTCCCCACCCCCGCGGCCCCGCGCACGCGCCCACAGATCCGCGGCACAGACGAACACCGCCGTCGGCACCGCCGCTACGGTCACCCGATGGGGTTCCTCTACATCCTCCGGTGCGCCGACGGCACGTTCTACGTCGGCAGCACCCGCGACCTCGGCCGTCGTCTCACGCAGCACCAGGCCGGCGTGGGCGCCGCGTACACCTCCCGCCGGCTCCCCGTCGAGCTCGCGTGGAGCGGCGAGTTCGCGCGGATCGACGACGCGTTCCTGTGGGAGAAGCGCATCCAGGGATGGAGCCACGCTAAACGCCAGGCGTTCATCGACGGCGGCCTCGACGCCGTGCGCGGCTGGAGTGCGCGAGGGCGCGGCCGCGGATGAGCGGCCCGCGTTTCGTCTCGGTCGCTCCGCTCCCTCGCTCAACGACCGGAAGGGGTACCCCGCCTCCCCGGCCCCGGTCGTTGAGCGAGCGAAGCGAGACGAAACGCCCCGGCCCCGGTCGTTGAGCGAGCCGAGCGAGACGAAACGGGTCAGAGAGCGAGACGCTCGGCGACCACCGACGCGAGGGCGTCGGCGTGGGAGCGCGCGTCATCCTCCGACGCCGCCTCCACCATCACCCGCACGAGCGCCTCGGTTCCGGATGCGCGCAGCAGCACACGACCCGACTCGCCGAGCGCGCGCTCGGCATCGACGACCGCCTGCGCGACGACGGGATCCCCGACCCGCGAGCGGTCCACATCCTTCACGTTCACGAGCACCTGCGGGTACACCGTCATCACCGATGCGAGCTCCGCGAGCGTGGCCTTGCGGTGCGCCATCTCCGCGGCGAGGTGCAGGCCGGTCAGCAGCCCGTCGCCGGTCGTGGCGTATTCGCTCATGATGACGTGACCGGACTGCTCGCCGCCGAGGGAGTAGCCGCCGGCGTTCATCCGCTCCAGCACGTAGCGGTCGCCGACCGCGGTCTGCTCCACCCGGATGCCGTTCTCGTCCATCGCACGGTGCAGGCCGAGGTTGCTCATGACCGTCGCCACCAGCGTGTCCTGCGCGAGATGGCCGCGCTGCTTCATCGCCACGGCCAGGATCGCCATGATCTGGTCGCCGTCGACGACCGTGCCGTCGGCGTCGACGGCCAGACACCGGTCGGCGTCGCCGTCGTGGGCGATGCCCAGGTCGGCGCCGAGACGCACGACCTCCGCCCGGAGCGCGTCGAGGTGGGTCGAGCCGACACCGTCGTTGATGTTGAGTCCGTCGGGGTCGGCGCCGATCACCGTGACCGTCGCCCCGGCATCGGAGAAGGTCTCGGGTGAGACGCCGGATGCTGCCCCGTGCGCGCAGTCCAGCACGACGTGGAGGCCCTCGAGGCGATGCGGGAGCGAGCCCAGCAGATGCACGATGTAGCGGTCTTCCGCGTCGGCGAACCGGCGGATGCGGCCGACGTCGCCGCCGGTGGGCTGCAGCTTGGGGCCGTCCATGGCCGCCTCGATGCGCTGCTCGACCACATCGGGGAGCTTGACACCGCCGCGGGCGAAGATCTTGATGCCGTTG
>NZ_DEPK01000068.1:0-18223 GCF_002358725.1 Microbacterium sp. UBA3394 | reverse complement strand
ACACCACGCTATGGGACTCACCCGAAAGGCCGGCACAGTCTGCGAAAGCAGGTTGAATGAGGGTTCAAATCCCACCGTCACCGCCATTTTTCCCAGATCAGCGCCTGTTTTTATGGGCGCTGATCTGCGTTTGGGAAAGAATGAGCAATGTCCGGTGCGTCGTGACTGCTCGCGACGGGGTTCCGCAGGTGCGATCGGGGACCGCAGGATTCCGCGGAATCCTGCGGGTCCTTCCTTCGGCGGCGCCCGGCACGATCGACCTACGGTGGGAATCCTGCCCACCGCAGGCGTTTATCAGGTGACCGGGTCTTGCGGTGCCTGTTCGGGAGCCCCGCTTGCATTCGGGTCTGCTCGGACAGGCTTAGCGTGCGCAGGTCGATGATCGCCACTCGGTGAGAGTGCTCGTTCGAAACGAGGGGATTGCAACCTCGTCCTCCATCTCACGGATGCGCCTCTTCGCCGCACCCAATTCTGACTTCTCGGTCGACGTGAGCCCGACGGCAAGTCCTCGATCGATTCGATCCTGTCAACGCCACTGATGGATCGACTTGTCGCTGATGCCGAGGTTGTCAGCTACTTGCCGCACTGGGTGGCCAGACTCGACGAGATCAAGCACCTCCGTCGGAACTCATCCGGATACTTCTTCGGCAAGCTGCCCCTTTCGACGGAGCCGATGCCCAGAGTCAAGCAACCCGACTCCGTGATAACCGGGGACACATCACTGTCTCTGGACACACTGGGCCGAGTCAGCCCGTCGATCGGGGCCATTTGTCGTTCGGTATGTCGACTTCTTGACATGGAGTATTGGATCAATAGACTGATGGTCAGACCATCAACGTAGATCGACCTCGATCCGCACACACCGAAGTGGAGCTCGAATGAACCTCTATTCGCTACTGCAGCAGCGCGCCGAGACCTCGGGCCCCATCCGCGTCGGCGTGATCGGCGCCGGCAAGTTCGCGTCGATGTTCTTGACGCAGGCTGTCAACCTGCCCACCCTGCACGTCGTGGGTGTCGCCGACATCAACATTCCCAAAGCTTTCGAAGCGCTCGACCGCACTGGCTGGCCGGCCGAGCGCTACGCGGCGACGAGCCTGCAGGATGCCCTGACGACGGGTGGCACCCACGTCACCGATAGCGCCGACTCGCTGCTCGAGCTCGACGAGATCGAGGTCATCCTCGAGATCACGGGGAACCCCATTATCGGCACTTACCACGCACTCCGGGCCATCGACAATGGCAAGCACATCGTGATGGTCAACGTCGAGGCCGACTGCATGGTCGGCCCGATCCTCCAGCGTCGCGCGCAGGCCGCCGGGGTCGTGTACTCCATGGCCTACGGCGACCAGCCGGCACTCATCTCCGAACTCGTTGACTGGTGCCGGACGGTCGGGTTCGACGTCGTCGCCGCGGGGAAGGGCACGAAGTATCTGCCCGAGTATCACTACTCCACCCCTGACACGGTCTGGGACTACTACGGGTTCACTTCGGAACAGCTCGCGTCGGGTGACTACAACTCCAAAATGTTCAACTCGTTCCTCGACGGCACCAAATCGGCAATCGAGATGGCCGCGGTCGCCAACGGCACCGGGCTCATTCCGCAGGATGAGGGTCTGCATTTCACTCCGGTCGGGGTGGACGATCTGCCGCACCTGCTCAAGGAGCGGGAGAAGGGTGGCACCCTCTCGCGTCGAGGAACGGTCGAGCTCATCTCCAGCCTCAACCGCGACGGCAGCGAGGTGTATCGCGATCTGCGCTGGGGCGTCTATGTGACCTTCGAGGCCCGCACCGACTATGCCGCGCATTGCTTCGCCGAGTACGGCGTGCGCACCGACGACAGCGGTCGCTACGGATCGCTGTACCGTCCGTACCACATGATCGGTCTTGAGCTGCCGGTCTCGATCGCCTCGGCAGTCCTGCGCGGCGAGCCGACTGGGTCGCCGACCGGTTTCCGCGGCGACGTCGTCAGCACGGCCAAGACCGACCTCCGCGCCGGCGACATACTCGACGGCGAGGGCGGCTTCACGGTGTACGGCAAGCTCGCGCCGGCCGCGATCTCGCTCGAGCGCAGCGCGCTGCCGCTCGGTCTTGCCCACGGTGCGAAGCTCATCCGTGACGTGCCGAAGGACCGCACCGTCTCATGGGACGACATCGACGCCGATGAGTCGCTGCTGGCGGTGCAGGTCCGTCGCGAACTCGAGAAAGAGTTCCGGGCAGAGCACCTCGCCGTCCAGGCCTGACCTCCCGCTACAGATCCACCATTCGACGAAGGTTCATCGATGCTCTCCAACCCCGAACGCCGCAGTGCAGCTCTTTCGGGCAGCCGCATGATGCACGGCGGGTATGCTGCCGCGCACCCCCTCACCGACCTGCAGCGACGCACGTTCAACGCGCTCGTCGACACGCTCATCCCCGCCGAAGACGGTTGGCCGCCCGCCGCCCAGCTGTCGATCGCCGACCTCGCCACGAAGTACCTCGTGCCCGACGACGCGGAATTGTCGTTCTACCCGAACTTTCGCGTGAGCGAGTTCTTTGCGGCGATCGATGAGGGCCTCCCCGAACTCGCGGAGCTCGGTCCCGATGCACGCGTAAGCGAGGTGTCGCGATTCGAAGAAGAGGATACCGCGACATTCCGCCGCATCCTCGACTTCGTCTACTACGTCTACTACGGCCACTCCGACGTCGTCGAGCTTATTCGTCAGCGCACGCGATACGGCAAGGACTTCCACGGCAGGCCGCAGCCGATCGGGTACGACGCGGTTCTCGAGAACTGGGGGACCCGTCAGCCCTCCCGCGAACGCGGCACGTTCATCCCCACCGACGCGGTGCTCCGGGCACCCCAGGCACGAAAGGCCAGCTCATGAGTACTGAACACGTCGACGTCCTGGTGATCGGCTCGGGCATGGGCGGCGGAGCCGTCGCCAAGCGTCTGTCGGACGCGGGAATAAAGGTGGTCTGTCTCGAGCAGGGCGGATGGCTGGACCCGAACATCGACTACTCTCACGAGCTGAATACATGGGAGCTCGAGAAGCTGCGCGGCTGGTCATACAATCCCAACGACCGTCAGTTGCCGGAGGACTACCCCGTCTCCGGGCACATCCGGCCCTATCTCTTCAACGCGGTCGGGGGAAGCACCGTCTGCTACGGCGGCCACTGGCCGCGCTACAAGCCGGTCGACTTTCGCAAAGGCACAGAGCACGGGTTCGAGGGTACGATCGACTGGCCTCTCACGTATGAGGAGCTCGCGCCGTTTTACGACATCAACGATGCCGAGATGGGGATCTCCGGTGTCGTCGGCGACCCGGCCTATCCCGCGCGCCCGAACGCTCCGCGCCAGCCCACCACCCGGCCCGGCAAGCTCGGGCTCAAGCTGTCGGACGGCTTCGACAAGCTCGGCTGGCACTGGTGGCCGTCCGACAACGCGATCATCACGCACCCGAAGGACGGACGGCTCGGCTGCAACGAGTGCGGCGGATGCCTGTCGGGCTGTCCCCGAGGCTCGCTCGGTGGAGTGCATGTGGCCTACTGGCCGAAGGCCCTGCACAACGGCGTCGACCTGCGTACGGGTGCGCGCGTCGAGAAGATCGAGGTGGAGAACGGGCGCGCGACCGGTGCGATGTACATCGACCTCGCCACGGGTGAGCGGCATTTCGTGTCGGCCGACATCGTCGTGCTCTCGGCGAGCGGTCTCGGCACTCCGCGTCTCCTGCTGATGTCGGAGCAGAAGGGGTTCGCCAATGGTCTCGCCAACGGCAACGACCTCGTCGGCCGTCACCTCATGCATCACAGCTACGCCAACTGCGACGTATGGTTCGACGAGCCGATCGAGGGGTACAAGGCCTCGTTCGGCGCCCCGTTCTACTCGCAGGAGTTTTACGACACCGACCCGTCGAAGCCGTTCGTGAACGGCTTCACGATGCAAGTCGGTCGCTCCTACGGCGCCGCGTTCACTGCGACCGGATCGCACACGCGGGAGCCGATCGCGTGGGGTGCCGGACACCACCGGCGCTTCGACGAAGACTTCGGCAACCAGATGCTCGTCTATGTGCTCGCCGAAGACCTGCCGGTCTACGACAACCGCGTGCGGTTGGATCACTCGATAACCGATTCGTCGGGCCTGCCCGGCATCACGGTGGACTTCACGCCGCACGAGAACGACATCCTGCTCACCAACTACGGCGTCGAGCGATTGGAACAGGTCGCTGCGGCCGCCGGCGCTTCGCGGGTGCGCTCGACCGGGCACCAGAATGTGAACCCCGGCTGGCATCTGATGGGCACCGCCCGCATGGGCAACTCGCCGGAGGATTCCACGACCAACAAGTGGAATCAGACGTGGGAGGTACCGAACCTCTTCATTGTCGACGGCTCCAGCCTCACCACCGGGGCCGCCGTTAACCCGACGCCCACCATCGGGGCGCTCGCCGTGCGCGTTGCGGAGTACATCATCGCCAACGGTGCACACATCCGCTCGCAGAAGGTGACGCCCGCCAATGCCGATGCCCCCGAGTTCGATCACCGGAAGGTTCTGCTCAATGCCTGACACGACACAGCCGCTACTGCTCGCCGGTCGCTGGAGCGAAGGCTCCGGCGGCGCGGTCGACGAGATCGAGAACCCGGCTACCGAGGAGATCATCGCGCGCGTTTCCACGGCGAACGACGCCGACGTCGAAAGCGCGGTCGCCGAGGCCGTGCGTGCACAGAAGTCCTGGGCCCGCGTTCCGGCCGCCGGGCGGGCCGCTGTGCTGCACCGCCTCGCCACGCTGATCGAGAGGGATGCTGACCGCCTCGCCGGTATCCTCGTCGCCGAGCTGGGCAAGCCCATCATCGAAGCGCGCGCAGAGGTCGGGGCCGCCGCCGGGTTCTGCCAATTCTTCGCCGGCATCATCACGACCCAGGGTGGTGAGGTGCTTCCCCTGTCGTCGCCATCGCAGGAGATGTGGCTGCGTCGGGAGCCAATCGGCGTCGTTGCCGGCATCATCCCGTGGAACTTCCCTCTCGCGCTCGCAGCGCGCAAGCTCGCCCCGGCACTGGTCACAGGCAACGCGATCGTGCTCAAGCCAGCCGAGCTCACACCGCTGTCGGCCCTGGCGATCGCGGAACTCGCCATCGAGGCGGGCGTTCCCGAGGGCCTCCTCTCGGTGCTGCCGGGTCGAGGCGCGGTGATCGGCACGGCGCTCGTGCAGAATCCCGCGATCGGTTTCGTGACGATGACCGGCAGCGTCCGCGCAGGGCGGTCCATCCTGCACAACGCTGCCGACCGCATCATCCCTGTGTCGCTGGAGCTCGGTGGCAAGGCGCCGTTCATCGTCTTCGCCGACGCCGACCTCGACGCGGCCGCCGAGGCGGCGATTGCGACGCGCATGATGAACAACGGTCAGGCCTGCGTAGCGAACGAGCGCACCTACGTCGAGCGATCGGTCTTCGACGAGTTCACCGCGCGCATGGCGGCGCGCCTGGAGTCGATGGTGATCGGCGACCCTGCCGACGAGGCGACGCAGGCGGGGCCGAAGGCCTCGAACGCGGAGTTGCTCAACGTCGAGCGCATCGTGGGTGCGGCCGTTGACGCGGGTGCCCGCATCGTCACCGGCGGTGAACGTCCTTCGGGCGGTGCGTTCGATCGCGGGTACTGGTACCGACCGACCCTGCTCGCAGACGTGTCCAACGACTCGCCGGTGCTGCAAGAGGAGGTATTCGGCCCGGTCCTGCCTGTCGTCGCCTTCGATGGTGAGGAGCAGGCGGTCGCGATGGCGAATGACACTGTCTACGGCCTTAGCTCGTACCTCTACACCGAGAACTTCTCGCGAGCGATGCGGATGTCGCATTCCTTGCGCAGCGGGGAGGTCTTCATCAATCGGGGCGGCCCCGAGGAGATGAACGGCTTTCACGGCGGATGGGGTGAGAGTGGCCTGGGCGGAGACGACGGGACGCACGGTCTCGAGTTGTATCGACGTAAGAAGTCGGTGTACGCGGCCTGGAGTGCGTCATGACCGTCGGTTCGCTCGTCGCGACGGGCCTGACGAAAGCTTTCGGCGGTGTCACGGTCGTGCGCGATGTCGACGTGGAGGTGCGTCCGGGCGAGGTCCTGTGCCTCCTCGGCGAGAACGGGGCGGGGAAGTCGACCGTCGCGAAGATGCTCTCCGGTGTCGTCCGTCCCGATTCCGGCGAGATGACCATCGGCGGGGAACCCTATGCGCCGACTTCGCCGGCGGCGGCGATCAACGCTGGTGTCGGTCTCATCCACCAAGAGACAAACCTGGTCCGTGACCTCTCGATTGCTGAGAACGTGTTCCTCGGTCGCCAACCGACGCGCGGCGGTCGCATCGACACGGCCTTCATGCGCGAGGAGTCCCGCAAGCACTTGGCACGGCTCGGGGCGAACCTCGATCCCGACATGCCCGTGAGTGGTCTGTCGGTAGCAGGCTTGCAGAAGGTCGAGATCGCCAAGGCGCTCGCGCTGAACGCGAAGTTCCTCCTGCTCGACGAGCCGACGGCCGCGCTGGGCTACGAGGACGCCGAGCAGCTGTTCCGCGTCGTGGACCAACTCACCGCTGAGGGCGTCGGGTTCGTGTTCATCTCGCACCGCCTCGAGGAGATCGCGCGCATCGGTTCGCGCATCGTCGTGATGCGCGACAGCCATCGCGTGCGCGACTTCGACACGGCCGACATCGAACCCGACGTTCTCGTCGAGACGATGGTCGACCGCCCGATCGACCGCGTGTTCCCCGACCCGCATGCGCATCAGGGCAACGTCGTCCTGAAGGTGGACGGACTCACGCGCAGCGGGTCGTTTCGCGACGTCAGCTTCGAGGTGCACAAGGGCGAGGTCCTCGGCATCGCGGGGCTGGTGGGGGCGGGCCGTACCGAGGTTGCGCGCGCGATCTTCGGCGCGGAGCCGGCGGAGGCGGGAACGATCGAACTCGCCGGAAGAGAACTGAGGGTGCGGCACCCGAAGGATGCGATCAGCGCGGGCATCGCCCTGGTTCCCGAGGATCGCAAGCAAGAGGGCCTGCTGCTCAGTCAGAGTGTCTCAGACAACATCATCGCGGCCTCGATGTCGTCCGCGGCGACGGGCGGGATGCTGTTCGCCCGCAAGATCCGGCGAATCGTGGCCGAGGCCGCGGAAGCCCTGGCACTGAAGGGGCGTCCGGATCAGCCTGTGGGCACGCTCTCCGGGGGAAACCAGCAGAAGGTCGTGATCGCCAAGTGGCTCCTGACCGAGCCGAAGGTGATCATCTTCGACGAGCCGACGCGGGGGATCGACGTCGGCGCGAAGGAAGCCGTCTACCAGCTGATCGAAGACCTGTCGGCGCGCGGCGCCGCCGTGATCGTCATCTCATCCGAACTAACGGAGGTGTTGGGATTGTCCCATCGAGTCGTCGTTCTTTCTCGTGGCAGAGTCACGGGTATCTTGAGTCGCGCCGAGGCGACGCAGGAGCGCACCATGGCACTGGCGGTGGCATCGTGACCATCACCAGTACCACCGCTGTCTCCGTACCCCCGACCGGCATGCGCCGAGTGCTCGGAAACGTGCGCAAGTTCAGCGCTATCGGCCCCTTCGCGAGCCTTATCGTGCTCGTGATCCTGTTGAGCATCCTCTCCCCGTACTTCCTGACGGTGAACAACCTGTTCAACGTCTTCCAGCAGATCACGGTGCTCGCCATCATCGCGCTGGGCGCGACGATGGTCATCGTCTCGGGCGGAATCGATCTTTCGGTGGGCTCGGTCGCCGCTCTCTCGGGAATGATCGCCGGGGTCACGTTCTCCCAGCTCGGTTTACCGATGGGGATCGCACTGGTTCTCGGCCTCGTCTCCGGTGCTGCTGCTGGCGCCGCGAACGGCGCACTGATCGTGTTCGGGAGAGTGCCCCCCTTCGTCGCGACTCTCGCAATGTTGTCGGTCGCTCGCGGGTTGACGCTCGTGCTCAGCGACGGTCAG
Organism: Microbacterium sp. UBA3394; assembly: GCF_002358725.1. NCBI lineage: Bacteria > Bacillati > Actinomycetota > Actinomycetes > Micrococcales > Microbacteriaceae > Microbacterium > Microbacterium sp. UBA3394. The sequence goes on along the minus strand of NZ_DEPK01000068.1, from coordinate 10,288 downwards.
CCGATCTCCGGATTCCCCGACTGGTTCCGCGCGCTGACGAGCTTCGATATCGCCGGGGTCGTCCCAGCGGTGGTGATCCTCGTCCTCGTCCTCTACGCGATCGGCGCGTTCTACCTTCGCTTCCGGCCGTCTGGTCGATCGATCTACGCCGTCGGCGGGAGCGAGGAAGTCGCGCGGTTGTCGGGAATCAACGTCGGCTGGGTCAAGCTGCGCGTTTACATGATCGCCGGTGCGCTCGCCGGACTCGGTGGACTGGTGCTGACCTCCCGGCTGAACTCAGCACAGCCCACCGCCGGCGCAGGACTCGAACTCGACGTGATCGCCGCGGTGGTCATCGGAGGGACGAGCCTCAGCGGCGGCGTGGGCACCGTCATCGGGACGCTCATCGGCGCGCTCATCATCGGCGTGCTGCGCAACGGCCTGAACCTGTTGGACGTCTCGTCGTTCTGGCAGCAGGTCGTGATCGGTGTCGTGATCGCCGCGGCAGTCATGATCGACACCCTCGGGCGCCGCCGTGGCAACCGCAGGACCTGACGTTTCCCCACATCCCCAACCAAGAGCAGCAAAGGAGCTCGCCATGAAAATGATGAAAACACTACTCACCAGCGCTGGAATCGCCCTTGCGGCATCCCTCGCCCTGACCGGATGCGGATCGGCAGGCACCGCGGGGGGAGAGGACGAACTGACGATCGGCATCTCGATGTCCACCCTCGAGAACCCGTTCTTCGGCACGGTCAAGGACGGCGCCGTCGCCGCAGCGGATGAGGACGGCATTCGCACAATCGTCTCGGACGCGCAGAACGACACGCAGAAGCAGCTCAACGACGTGCAGGACATGATCACAAAGGGTGCGGAGGTCATCGTCCTCAATCCCGTCGAGCCCGAATCGGCGACGCCGATCGTCGAGCTCGCGAATAGCAATGACATTCCGGTCATCACCGTCGATCGCAGCTCTGCCGGAGGCGAGGTGGCCTCGCACATCGCTTCCGACAATGTCGAGGGAGGTCGCTTGATCTGCGAGTGGTTGGGTCAGCACCTGGACGGCGCGGGTGAGCTCGCGATCCTCGAGGGCATTGCCGGCACCTCGCCCGAACTGGACCGCGACGAGGGATGCACGGAAGCGCTGGCCGCCTACCCCGAGATCACAGTCGTTGCTTCGCAGCCTGCCGACTGGGATCGCGAGAAGGGATACACGGTCACCCAGAATGTGCTTCAGGCCAATCCCGACCTGACCGCGATCTTCGGTCGGAATGATCTTGCGGCGCTCGGCGCTGTCGAAGCGGCTCAGCAGGCGGGCAAACTGGACGACATCACCGTGATCTCGTTCGATGGCATCCAGGACGCTCTCGAATCCATCAAGGCAGGGCAGCTGTCGGCTACCGTCGTGCAGGATCCGATTCTGATGGGCGAGACCGCGGTGGAAACGGCCATCGCGCTGTCGAATGGCGAGCAGGTCGAGAAGATTCAGGATCTCCCGGTGAAGGTCGCTGACGCGAGCAACATCGACGAGTTCCTCGGCTGAGGACTACCACGGGAATCGGGTCCGCTCGGCGGGCCCGATTCCCTGATAAGGAAGGACGCCGCGATGGCGCAGGAGGGGTGGCAGCCGGTACAAAAGCTGCGCGCACACGAACAAGTCATGTCTCAGATCGAGGAGCGAATCCTCGCCCGCCAGCTTTCGGCTGGCGACCACCTTCCCAATGAGCGCGACCTTTCGGTGCTGCTCGGGGTTTCGCGGGCCTCGCTTCGTGAGTCGCTGCGGGTCCTGGAGGCGCTCGGGATCGTGGAGATTCGGCGCGGCGGCGAAGGTGGCGCAGTCCTCATGGAGACCCCGGGGGCCGGTTTCGTCAATCTGTTGAAGCTTCAGCTAGCGCTGGGGCAGTTCGATCAGACGGATGTGCTGGAGACCCGGCTCGCTTTGGAGACATGGAGTTGTCGCGAAGCAGCCGATCGCGCGCGCGTCGAGGACCACCGCGATCTCGCCGCCATCCTGGACGAGATGGACAACGTCGACATCGAGACTGCCGCCTTCAATGCTCTCGATGCGGCGTTCCATGTGCGGATTGCGGAGTCGACGGGCAACGCGCTGTGCGCCCACCTCATGCAATCACTGCGTACCGCAATCAACCGGCAGATGATCGATGCCTACGCGAAGTTGGAGGACTGGCGGGCGACCGCAGAGGTCGTTCGGGCAGAGCATCGGGGAATCCTCCGCGCGATCGAGGCGCGTGACGGAGAGGATGCCGCGCGTCGAGTCGACAGCCACATCACTGACTTCTATACGAATCGCGGGTTCGACCTGCGCATCGGCGATGGCGAGGGCATGAGGCGGCATCGTCGCTGACGGCCCGCAGCGCCCGCTGAGCCACGCCACTCCACGGAGGAGACCATGAAGACGATCATTCTCGACGACGACCCGACCGGAACGCAGTCCGCCGCTGGCGTCGATGTGCTCTTACACATCGACGAGGTGGCCCTGGAAGAGGTCCTCACTGATGCGGACAGCGTCTACGTGCAGACGAACTCGCGTGCGCTCGCTGAGCTGGAGGCCGTTGCTCTATGCCAGCAGATCAAGTCTCAGGCTCGCGCGGTGGCCACGCGCTTGGGGGAGGATGTCCGATTCGTGCTGCGCGGGGACTCGACCCTGCGAGGACACGTCTTCGCGGAGACGGCGGTGTTCATGGAGGACGACGCCGTCATGCTGTTCGTTCCCGCGTTTCCCGACGGTGGCCGTGTCACCATCGGTGGCGTGCACTACCTGCTGGTTGGCGGCCGGCATGTCCCTATGCACGAGACCGAGTACGCCGCCGATCCGGTCTTCGGGTTCTCGACGGCGGTGCTCGTCGACTACGTCCAGGCAATGTGCGATCGGCCATCGCGATCGGTCGCGCTCGAGGACGTGCGCAGCGGCGCCCTCGCCCTCTCACTCGTCGAGGCGACCGCCGGCTCAGTCGTTCTCCCGGACGCGGAGACGAACCGAGACATCCGTCTGATCGCAGACGCAGTCGATCTGGCGACCGCAGCGGGGCGCTCCGTCGTCGTGAGGTCGGCAGCGCCCCTCGCGGCAGAACTCGCCGGCGTGACCAGCAGCGGACTTCTCGAACAGATCCCCGCGCCGGATCACCCGTCCGTGCTTCTGGTCTGCGGCTCGCACACCAGGGGTGCGTCCGCGCAGCTCGATCGCGTTGCTGAAAGGTGGGGAGATCCGCGCTACATCGACACGGAAGGGGCGCTCGCCGCTCCCGTCGTCGAGGGCGAACGGGTCGCAGACGGACTCGCCACGGACCTCCGCGCCCACGGTTTCGCGATGATCGCTTCCCGCCGGGAACGCCTCACCGCACACGACACGCTCGATCATGGGCAACGGATCATGACAGCGTTGACGACTGCGGTCTCGCTGAGTGAGTCCCTTGCCGACGTCGTCGTCGCCAAGGGAGGAATCACCTCTGCGGATACGGCGCGCATCGGCCTCGGCGCGACCCGTGCACGCGTACTCGGGCAGATCTTGCCCGGAGTGTCAGTCTGGTCACTTCGCACGTCAGCGGAGCGAGAGATCAGCTACGTCGTCGTTCCGGGCAACGTCGGAGGGCCGTCGACTCTCGTCGACGTGCTCGCGGCGTTGCCGTCACCCGCGAAGGAGGTTGCTCGGTGAAATCCGTCGTCGTCACAGCTGTGTTCACGCCGCTCCCGGGAAAACGGACCGAGTTGATCGATGCCATGTCGCGGGGGATCGAGGCAACCCACCAGGAGGCGGGGTGCCAGTTCTACGCACTTCACGATGCACAGGACGGGACGCTCGTGCTGCTCGAGAAATGGGACAGCAGTGCGGCTCTCGAGGCGCACTCGCGCGGCAACGCGATCCGCACCCTCGCGAGCGATATCGCGCCGTTGCTGGCGGGACCCGAGCTCGTGACGGTCATGACGGCGATTCGAGCCGGCGATCCTGTACGTGGAGTGGTTCCGGACGCCGTGCGGTGACGGCGTCCGCGGTCGAGGCGTTGTTGGAGCACTACTTCGGTCTCTGTCATCGCGAGAGTGCTGGGTCGCCAGCTCCCTAGGCGTGTCGCCTCCGGGCATCAGCGAAAGGTCGATTTCCGCCTGAGCTCGTGAGGAGTCACCCGCGGGAACTCCGGGTGCGAAGCTTGGACTGGCTTCGTGGCCGCCGCGAACCACCCATCCCGCGAGTTCGGCAGACGCATGTGCAGCCGATCGTCACCCCACGGCAGGTCGCCGCGGCACCTCCACCCCGGATAGGGCAACCAAGATTCGCGAGGTGCACCGCATCATCGGGCTCCGCAACGTTCTCGCCCACGGCTACGCCGTTGTCGACGACAACGTCGTCTGGGCCGCTGGGTCGCTCCGAGTACCCGAACTTCGTATCGTCGTCGACGCTCTTCTTGCGGGTAGGACGTGAGAAAAATCGTCGCGCGATCGAGCCAATTCAGCACATCGTCGAAAGGTCGACTTCCGCGTGAATCCGCGTGAGGAAAGACTGGCACAGTCTTGAAAGGCCATTGGGTAAGGGTTCAAATCCCACCGTCACCGCCAGAAAAACCCCCGTTTATCGGGGGTTTTTCTTGCCCGAGATAGCTCGAAGCAACCCGCGGCAGGGTCTTGGGCCTCGACGTCATCGACATCCATGGAAGAATCTGCGTATGCATGCAGGTTCGAAGTTTTCCTTGTCGGTGGAGAGTGAGTACGTCGAGCTGGCGGTCGAAGTCTTCTCGATGCTCGCGGACGCCACCCGGATCCGGATCATCCTCGCGCTGCGGGATCAGGAGCTGTCGGTGAACAACCTGGCGGGCATCGTTGACAAGTCCGGTCCGGCGGTCTCCCAACATCTGGCCAAGCTGCGCCTCGCGCGGATCGTGTCGACCCGCCAGGAGGGCACGAAGGTGTTCTATCGGCTGACGAACGAGCACGCTCGGCAGTTGGTCGCGGATGCGATTTTCCAAGCCGAGCACACTCTCAGCAATGATCCTGCGCATCACCGTGGCGAGCATCCCGCCCCTCGGTCCGGCCAGCGATGCTGAAGGTCCTCCGCAACCCGACCTACGCGAAGCTGTTCACAGCGCAGGTGATCGCGTTGCTGGGGACGGGGCTGCTTACCGTCGCCCTGGGGCTGCTCGCGTTCGACATCGCAGGTTCCTCCGCCGGATCCGTGCTCGGGACGGCGTTGACGATCAAGATGGTCGCCTATGTCGGCGTCGCCCCGCTGGTCGCAGCGGTCGTCGACCGACTGCCGAAGAAGGCCGTCCTGATCACCGCGGACCTCATCCGGTTGGCGATCGCGCTGATGCTGCCGTTCGTGACCGAGGCCTGGCAGATCTATGTGCTCGTGTTCGTGCTGCAGTCCGCCTCGGCCACTTTCACCCCGGCGTTTCAGTCCCTGATTCCTTCAATCCTCCCTAAGCCGGATGACTATACGAAGGCGTTGTCGCTGTCCCGACTGGCCTATGATCTCGAGGCGCTATTGAGCCCGACGATCGCTGCGGCGCTGCTGACAGCGATGAGCTACAACAACCTGTTCGTCGGCACCGCGATCGGCTTCGCCTGCTCCGCCTTGCTGGTGCTGTCCTCCCACCTGCCCGACCGCAACGGTGACGCGCCGGCACTGTCGTTCTGGCAGCGGCTCCTGCTTGGCGCGAAGGTGTTTGCTCGAACCCCGACGCTGCGGTTCCTGCTGCTCACCAACGTCGTCGTCGCGGCCGGCACCGCGATCGTTCTCGTGAACTCCGTCGTCTATGCCCGAGCAGTGTTCGGTCTCGGTGAGGAGGCTCTTGCGGTGGCGCTTGCCTGTTACGGGATCGGATCTCTGGTCGTCGCCTGGAACATCCCGTGGCTGGTCAGCAAGCTCGGCGTGATTCGCACCATGTCCGTCGGCGTGATCGTCATCGTTGCAGGCCTGGCGGTCGCGGTCGTCGTCACTGCGGTCGCCACGACCACCGGGACCGGATGGTACGTGCTGCTGGGCACGTGGATGCTGCTGGGCATCGGCACCTCGCTGGTGAACACTCCCTCATCCCGGCTGCTCGCTGATGCGTCCACGCTCGCGAACCGGAACCTCGTCTACACGGCCCAGTTCGCGCTCTCCCACGCTTCCTTCCTGGTCACCTACCCGATCGCGGGATGGCTCGGCGCGGCGAACCTCACCGGTGCCGCCGTCGTTCTCCTCATCCTCGCTGTGGTCGCGGGGGCGGTTGCGGTGACGTTCTCACGCACCCGACGCCTCAGCGAGAACACGCCCGCTCCGCTCTGAGAACCGGCCGCTGACCCGGCCTGTCGGTCACCCGGGTCAGTCCTGTGCATGGCGGAGGATGCGCCGAGCGCTGTTCTCGGGGGTGAGCTCGAGGCGTCGCAGGAGTTGCGCATTGGCGGCGACGATGATGGTCGACAGGGACATGAGGATGGCGCCGACCGACATCGGCAGGACGAACCCGATGGGGGCGAGGATGCCCGCGGCGAGGGGGACGGAGACGAGGTTGTAGCCGGCGGCCCACCAGAGGTTTTGCGCCATCTTGCGGTACGTGCGGCGGGACAATTCGATGACGGAAAGGACCGAGCGGGGGTCGGAGCTTGCGAGGATGACTCCGGCGGAGGCGATCGCGACATCGGTGCCAGCCCCGATGGCGATGCCCACGTCCGCCTTCGCGAGGGCGGGGGCGTCGTTGACACCGTCGCCGACCATCGCGACCCTGCGACCCTCTCCCTGGAGCTCCGCGACCTTTTCCGACTTGTCGTCGGGTCGGACGCCGGCGAAGACCTGATCGATCCCGAGTTCCCGGGCAACAGCGTGCGCGACGGGTTCGGCGTCTCCGGTGATCATCGCGACGTGTATTCCCAGGGCGTGCAGTGCGTCGACGGCATCGCGGGACTCGGGGCGGATCTCGTCGGCGAGCTTGAACGCGCCCGCGATGCGCCCGGCGATGGCGATGTGGAGGATGATGGCGCCGTCGTCGCGCCACCCCTCGAGGTCGGGCATCTCCTTCTGGCCAAGGGACTCGACGAGGCGTGGCCCGCCGACACGGATCTCGTCGCCGTCCATGGTGGCGGTGACGCCGAGGGCGGGTTCTGAGGTGAAGTCCGTCGCTCTGGGGAGGGTGAGCGATCGGTCTTGGGCGGCGCGGACGATGGCGCGCGCGAGGGGGTGCTCGCTGTCGGATTCGGCCGCGGCGGCCAGCGCGAGGAGCTCATCGGGGGAGCGTCCCTGAGCAGCGGCGATGTCGGTGACGGTCGGCTCGCCCTTCGTGAGGGTGCCGGTCTTGTCGAAGAGGACGGCGTCGACACTGCGCATGCTCTCCAGTGCGAGGCGGTCCTTGATGAGCACGCCGCCGCGGGCGGCTCGTTCGGTCGCGATGGATACCACAAGGGGGATCGCGAGGCCGAGAGCGTGCGGACAGGCGATCACGAGCACGGTGATGGTTCGAATCACGGCGGCATCGGGGTCGCCGACCAGGGACCAGACGATCGCGGTGATCACGGCGGAGCCGAGCGCGAACCAGAACAGCCAGGCCGCGGCGCGGTCGGCGATGCGCTGCGCGCGAGAGGTCGAGTTCTGCGCGTCGGTGACCAGCCGTTGAATGCCCGCCAGAGCGGTGTCGTCCCCGATCGCGGTTACCTCGACGCGAATCCCGGAATCGGTCGCGACCGTTCCGGCGGTGACCGCGTCGCCGACCTCGCGACCGACCGGCTTCGATTCCCCGGTGATCATCGACTCGTCGAGGTGCGCGCGACCTGCGGTGATGGTGCCGTCAGCCGGGACGCTTCCGCCGGGTCGTACGATGACGATGTCTCCGACCTGCAGCTCGGACGGGGAGACCGTGACGGTCTGGTCGCCTTCGACGCGTTCCGCCTCATCGGGGAGGAGCGCGGCGAGGGAGTCGAGGGCGGAACTGGTCTGTGCGAGCGAGCGCATCTCGAGCCAGTGCCCGAGGAGCATGATCACGATCAGAAAGGCCAGTTCCCACCAGAACTCCAGCTGGTGATCGAGCAGCCCGATGCTCGCGCCCCACGACGCGAGGAAGGCGACGGTGATCGCCAGCCCGATGAGCAGCATCATCCCCGGAGACTTCGACCGGAGTTCGCTGAGCGCGCCGGTCAGGAACGGCCACCCGCCCCAGATATACATGACCGTCCCGAGGGCCGGCGCGATCCACATCGATCCGGGGAAGTCGGGGATCTCGTATCCGACGAGCATCGCGAACATGCTCGAGAACGCCACCACCGGGACAGCGAGGATCAGATTGATCCAGAACAAGCGCCGGAACTGCGCGACGTGGTCACCATGTCCCGCATGCCCCTGGTGTCCCGAGTGGCCGTCGTGCCCCGAGTGGCCGTGATGACTGTCGAGACGCTCCTGGTGACGATGGTCGGCAGCGTGGGCCATGTGGTCGTGCGCGCCGTGGTGTTCTGAGTGAGCTTGCTCGGGTGCGTTCGTGTTCATCCTGGTGTTCGCTTTCTCAAGCCGCGCCGTCGGTGTACCGATGCCAACACGGTACCCCTAGGGGGTATTCCGGACTAGTCGGTCGCACAGTCTCGTGCGGCTGCTTCGGAGTAGTCCGGAACGGGGCGCTCTGCTGCGTCTGCGGGAGTTGTCGCGGGTCCGTTCTGGGCGATGTCTTGGATGAGCCAATCCATCTCGAAGATCTCCCCGTGTTGAGCCTCGCTGATCTCCACGGCGAGTTCGCACACGCGGACGTCCATCGGCGGTGGCATCGCCCTCGACCGCTCTCAGATCACCGTTGACGACACCGGCTTCATGCAGGGAATGATCCCCCATCACTCGCTTGCGATTACCTGATCCGAACGCGCGCATCTGCACGTCAGGACGACGGTGCGGGGAGGAGCGTGACGCCGCTGTCATCGACGATGAGAAGCGCGCCGCTGTCGGTGACGGTGATCGCGTGCGCGGCACCGTGAGCGATGCCGACCTGCTCCCATATCGTGGCTCCGGCGGAGGAGATCCAGATCCGCTCCGACGAATCGATGCCAGCGAGGTGGTTTCCGTCGGGGATGATTCGGCGACGACGAGGAGCGGGGCGCCTTCCCAGAGCGATCGATCCGTTCGGGTGGATCGTCGCGATCCGCATCCCGTCGCGGACTCGCCCGTTCGGCGACGGTGTCGGCGGGGGCGGATCGGCCTGCTTCCGTGACGGCAACAGTTGCGGCCGCGGGGGCTCGGCCTTCGGCGTCGCCTGCCATGCGATCAGCGGGGTGATCCGGCCGGGCAGGGCCTGGGGGTGGCGTTCGGTGTTGTCGCGTCGCGAGTGAGATCGGACGCGGATCGGGGCCCCACGATTGGTTTCAAGGTGGCATCGTCGCGTACGCAACGGAGGTGAAACAGCGGTCGTGCGGCACGCCACGGAGCGTGCGGTGTTGCAATTGCTCTCTCTCGCCGCCACCGGAGCTGGGAAGGCTCGCGTCGGATTGAATCGCGTTCAGGGTGAGGGCGATTCATGAGGGCACCAGGCGTGGCGTACCCAGGACTCCTCGGGGCCGTGATCGTCAGCTGCCGTCTTCGTCGATGAGGTCGAGTAGTGACTTGAGGGCGTCGCGGATTTCGGTGTGGTCGTACTGACCGGCACGGCTCTCTGCCGAAATTACGCCGGACCGACGCACCTTGTCGAAGTCGCCGAACGGGAAGCTGTAGGCACGCTTCGTCTCGCGGTTCTCGCTCTTGTCGATGCCCAAGTGCCAGTGCGAATATTCGGTCCAGCCGTTCTCGTCGATGAAGGCGTTCTCCTGCTCCGCGGAGGGAGCGGCGCCCGACCAGTCGTCGCGTTCGTCGTGCACCACTTTGCCGTCGCGCACGAGGGAACGGGCGAGCCGGAGGGCGGGGCTGTTCACTTCGATCGACATGACGGCCACGGTACGAGGGCGGTGGCGCCTGACCAAGGGCCTTGACTTGTTCTTCGACGGCAGGGAGTGCCCCCCTGTGCCCACCCCGTGGGTTGCAGGGGCTGCATGAACGCGTGGCGGCAGGCGCCTTCCGGGTGAAGTAAAGGGGCACCGGAGAAGTGGACGGTGGAGGGACGTGAGAGGCCGCCGGCCGGTACCTCCAGGAGCACACCTCGGTGATCCGCCGGAGGTCGGCTCTATAGCGCGAGGACATCACTACCGCGTGGGTCGATACGGGCAGCGCGGACCTGACTCCGGTCTCTCCTGCTGCGCCCCGGTGAGAGGATGAGGGGCATGCCGCACCGCAGCCTCCACAAGGAAACGACCGCATGAGTGCGTCCGCACGGGCCTGGGTCGAGCACGTCATGTGGTGGCACGTCTACCCGCTCGG
>NZ_DEPK01000230.1:0-5740 GCF_002358725.1 Microbacterium sp. UBA3394 | reverse complement strand
GTGGCAGTGGGACATGTGGCAGGCCGGGATGGCGCTGGTCGACTTCACCAATCCCGCGGCGACCGCGTGGTATCAGTCGCACCTGCGCCGGCTCGTCGAGCAGGGCGTCGACTGCTTCAAGACCGACTTCGGTGAGCGCATCCCGACCGACGTGGTGTACTTCGACGGCTCCGATCCGTCGCGCATGCACAACCTCTACACGCACCTGTTCAACGCTGCGGTCCACGAGGTGCTCGTCGAGGCCCGGGGAGAGGGCGACGCCGTGCTGTTCGCCCGTTCGGCCACGGCCGGCGGACAGACCATGCCGGTGCACTGGGGCGGCGACTCCACCTCGACGTACGCGTCGATGGCCGAGACCCTCCGCGGCGGCCTCTCGCTCGCGGCCAGCGGCTTCGCGTTCTGGAGCCACGACATCGGCGGATTCGAGGGCACCCCGGATGCAGGGGTCTTCAAGCGCTGGACCGCATTCGGGCTCCTGGGCAGCCACTCCCGCTTCCACGGGTCGCAGTCCTACCGGGTGCCGTGGCAGTTCGACGAAGAGGCGGTGGATGTCACGCGCATCTTCACCAAGCTCAAGATGCGTCTCATGCCGTACCTGTTCCAGCAGGGCGTCGACGCGGCGGCCACCGGCGTGCCCGTCATGCGCCCGATGATGATGGAGTTCCCCGACGATCCCGCCGTCGCCTACCTCGACCGGCAGTACATGCTCGGCTCCGAGCTGCTGGTCGCCCCGGTGTTCAGCGCCGAGGGTGAGGTGGAGTTCTACCTCCCCGCCGGCACGTGGACGAACCTGCTCACGGGCGAGGAGGTCGAGGGTGCGCGGTGGCGCCGCGAGACTCACGGCTTCGACTCGCTGCCGCTCTACGCCCGGCCGGGTGCGGTGATCCCGTGGGGCGCGCGCGACGACCGGCCGGACTACGACTACCGGGAAGGACTTCGTCTGCGCGTGTTCCCGGGCGGCGAGGGCACCCGCACAGTGGCCGTCACCACCCCGGACGGGCAGCGCGCATCTTTCGACATCGATCTCGACGAGGTGACCCGATGAGAATCGGCAACTCCGACTACCGCGACTCCGGACTGGTCTTCCCGGAAGGCTTCGTCTTCGGTTCTGCCACGGCGTCGTACCAGGTGGAGGGCGGCTTCGACGAGGGCGGTCGAGGGGCCTCGATCTGGGACACCTTCAGCAAGACGCCCGGAAACGTCTGGAACGGCGACACCGGCGACGTCGCGTGCGATCACTATCACCGCTGGGAGCGCGACCTCGATCTCATGAAGGATCTCGGGCTCGGTGCGTACCGCTTCTCGATCGCCTGGCCGCGCATCCAGCCGACCGGCACGGGTGCGCCGAATCAGGCGGGCATCGACTTCTACTCCCGGCTCGTCGACGGTCTGCTCGAGCGCGGAATCCGTCCCGTGGCGACGCTGTACCACTGGGACCTGCCGCAGGCTCTCGAAGACGCCGGAGGGTGGCCGGCCCGCGCGACCGCCGACGCGTTCGAGCAGTACGCGGCCGTCATGGGCGCCGCGCTCGGCGATCGCGTCCACACCTGGACCACCCTGAACGAGCCGTGGTGCTCTGCTTACCTCGGATACGGCCAGGGCGGGCACGCACCCGGACGCCGGGAGCCGGCATCCGCCCTCGCCGCCGTGCACCACCTGAATCTCGCCCACGGACGTGCCGTGTCGGCACTGCGTGAGACGTCGACCGGCGACCCGCAGTACTCCGTGACCCTGAACTTCCACGTGCCGCGCGGACGCGGCGATCGCGCCGAGGAGGCGATCCGACGGGTGGATGCGCTCGCCAACCGCGCCTTCACCGGTCCCATGCTGCGTGGGGAATATGCGCAGGATCTTGTCGAGGACACCGCGGCGGTCACCGACTGGTCGTTCGTGCACGACGGCGATCTCGCACAGATCAATCAGCCGATCGACGTGCTCGGCGTCAACTACTACTCCACGGTGACCGTGCAGATGTGGGACGGGGTCGCGGAGCGGCAGCAGAACGACGGCCACAAGGCCGCCGGCGGCGGCACGGCGTGGCCGGGCAGCGACACGTCGGTGGAGTTCCTCGAGCAGGCCGGGCCGTACACCGCGATGGGCTGGAACATCGCGCCCGACGGCCTGGAGGAGCTGCTCGTATCGCTGTCGCACCAGTTCCCGGACCAGCCCCTCATGGTCACCGAGAACGGCGCGGCGTTCGACGACGTGGTCGCCGCCGACGGATCGGTGCCCGATCCGGAGCGGCTGGACTACCTGCGCCGGCACTTCACGGCCGCACACCGCGCGCTGCAGCGGGGCGTCGACCTGCGCGGCTACTTCGTGTGGTCGCTGCTGGACAACTTCGAGTGGGGCTACGGATACGCCAAGCGCTTCGGCATCGTGCGGGTCGACTTCGACACCCTCGAACGCACGGTGAAGGATTCCGGCCACTGGTATCGCCGGCTTGCGAGCACCGGCGTGCTGCCCGAGTGACCACGACGCCCGGGTGAAACGGGGCATCGAGGCGGGCGTGTCAACCCCGTGACCGCGCACCTCGACGGCGCGAAGCTGGAATCCACGGAAGGAGACCCGCATGAGCGAGAACGACGAGAAGAAGGCGTCCGACGACGTCGACCACGTGGCGGTCGGCATCGGCGTGATCGGCGGACACGACATCGGCGAGGCGCCGACCGAATCGGGGTCTGCGGGAGCCGACGAGGTCTCGGAGGCCGGGGGCGACGTCGACGACGTGGCGAGCATCGTCGCGCAGGTGCGCTCGGATTCCGGCGACGCCTCGCGCGAAGAGGTCGCGCAGACCCTCCGCGAACGGTTGGGACAGGCGGGCCAGGACCTGTCCGACGAGGAGGTCGACCGGCTGGTCTCGCAGGTGACGACCGGAGACGGATGACCCCCGGCGCGCAATCTGCGCGCGCGGTGCGAGCCGAGCGTGTTCCGGCGCCGCCGGCCCGCGGCAGGCGTACGCTATCGCCGTGACAGACCTGCGCTTCACCCGACAGAACGACGCTTCGCGCTACACGCTGCACCGCGGCGACGACCTCGTCAGCGTGCTCGACTACCGCGACGACGGCCGGACCGTCGCCCTCACGCGCGCCTACACCGTGCCGACCTTCCGAGGGCACGGGTACGCGGCCGAGATCGTCGAGCGCGCGGTGGATGACATCGAGAGCACGGGGGACCGCCGGGTGAGCCCGGTCTGCTGGTACGTCGCCGACTGGTTCGCCGCGCACCCGGCCCGGGCGGGCATCCTGCAGCCGCGCTGACGCCTACCCGGCCCGCGCCTGCCGGTCAAGCCCTCGAGACGCATCCGAGGCACCCGTCACGCTGAAGGGAGACGGAAGGAGTCGGCATGGATGAGGAACGCGACCTGCCGGAGGGCGTCATCGACGCCGAACCCGCGGGCGGGTGGGAGAGCGGCGCCGTGGCCGACGGTGAGACCGCCGAGGCCGACCGCGAAGCCACGGGCAGCCCGGACCTCACGCTCGAGCACCAGGAACCCGACCCGGGTGTCGACGTCGGACCGGTCGAGGGCGCGCAGCCCGACACCGATCCCGACCTCGCCGCAGACGACGAGGAGGAGACCTCGTGAGCACCAGCGGAAACGAGTTCGACGAACCGGGCGTGAACTATCCCGATCGCCGGGATGCGGAAGACGCGAACGACACGACCACCTCGACCGGTGAGGCCGACACCCGAAGCACCGACTCGCCCTCACCGGCGGGTGCGACCCCGGACGGCCACCACTACGGGCACGATGGCGGACGCGACACGATGACCGTCGATCAGGCGCAGCGCTCCGGTGCTCTCGACGAGCGCGGCGAGCAGTCCCGCCCCGCGATGTCGGAGAACAATGCCTCCGCGTCGGAGAAGCTCGACGGGCTCGTCGAGCAGATGCGCGCCGACCTCGCCGGAGAGCCGCTCGTATCCGTCGAGCATGCCGTGCGCGGCCGCGTCGCGCAAGCCGGCCTCGACGTCTCCGATGCCGACATCGCCGCTCTCTCGCGGCGGATCGCGAGCGACACCGAGGACTGAGCGGAGCGCCTCGACGACCGTGTCGGAGGGGCGATCTACCCTGTCGGCATGCGCATCCTGCACACCTCCGACTGGCACATCGGGCGATCCTTCCACGGTCACTCGACGCTCGATGCGCTGCGCGGCGTGCTGGAACACCTCGTCGAGCAGGTGCGCGAGCACGACGTCGACGTCGTGATCGTCGCCGGCGACGTGTTCGACTCTGCGGCACCGGCGGCGGCGTGCTACACGCTCCTCAGCGACGCGCTGCGCGGCCTGGCCGACACCGGCGCGCACGTGATCGTCACCAGCGGCAACCACGACTCGGCGGCACGCCTCGGATTCCAGGCAGGGCTTCTGCGTGAGGGCATCCACGTGCTCACCGACCCGCTGAGACTCGACGACCCGGTCGTGATCGACGATGCGGACGGACCCGTGCGCTTCTACGGCATCCCGTACCTCGAGCCGGGCATCGTCCGCCACGTGTGGCCGGGCGCCGTGATGCGTACGCAGGCCGATGCGATCGACCATGCCATGAGCCTCGTGCGGGCCGACCTGCAGGAGCATCCGGCCCGCAGCGTCGTGATCTCGCACTGCTTCACCGCCGGCGTCGAGCCGACTCCGGGCGTGGAGCGCGAGATCCGCCAGGGGAGCCTCGATGTGGTGCCGCTGTCGAGCTTCGACGGCGTCGACTACGTCGCCCTCGGCCACATCCACGGCCGGCAGCAGCTCGCGCCCACGGTGCGCTACGCCGGGGCGCCGCTGCATTACAGCTTCGGTGAGGGGGCGAAGCCGCGCGGATCATGGCTCATCGACATGGATGCCGCGGGCGAGGTCGCGGCGACGTGGCTCGACCTTCCGATCCCGCGCCGTCTGGTGACCCTTCGTGCGACGTTCGACGAGCTGCTCGAGGCGGAGGACTACGAGGCCCACGTCGACGACTGGGTGTGCGCGCAGTACACCGACGCGACGCCGCAGATCGACGCGATGCGCCGCCTGCTCGCCCGCTTCCCGTTCTGCGCGACGGTCATGCACACTCCGGCGACACCGGCCGCGGATGCCTCCGGCGGATACGCGCGCCGGGTGCGCGCGGTACGCAGCGATGCGGAGCTCGTCGACGCCTTCCTCGCGCACGTGCGCGACGGCGAGGGCGCGAGCGAGCTCGAGCACGAGCTCATCCGCGACATCATCGACCAGCGCAGCCTCGCGGAGGCGACGGCGTGAGACTGCACCGTCTCGAACTCGAGGGGTTCGGGCCGTTCCGCGACCGCCAGGTGGTCGACTTCGACGCCTACGAGGGCGACGGCATCTTCCTCATCACCGGTAGAACCGGTGCCGGCAAGTCGAGCGTGCTCGACGGCGTGTGCTTCGCGCTCTACGGCTCTGCCCCGCGCTACGACGGCGCCGAGAAGCGACTGCGCAGCGACCACTGCGCTCCCGAGGATCCGACCCGCGTGAGCGTGGAGTTCACCGTCGGCGATCGCCGATGGAAGGTCACCCGATCCCCGGAATACCAGCGGCCGAAGAAGCGCGGCGAGGGCTTCACGACGCTCGCTCCCGACGCGCACCTCGACGAGTACGTCGAGGGCGAGTGGATCGGGCGGCAGCGCGGTCCCCGCAACGTCGCGCTCGAGCTCGACGAGATCGTGGGGCTCAGCCAGCAGCAGTTCCTCCAGGTCATCCTGCTCGCCCAGAACCGCTTCGCGGAGTTCCTGCTCGCCAAGAACGACGA
>NZ_DEPK01000019.1:9006-9232 GCF_002358725.1 Microbacterium sp. UBA3394 | reverse complement strand
GTGGAAGACCACGCGCTGGAAGTAGTCGCCACCCGTCGGGTCGTCGGAGTACTGGTCGAACGCGACGATGTTGCCGTCGTGGCGGGTGATCAGGGCCGACACGGCGGCGACGATTCCGGGTCGGTCGGTGCCGTGGACGATGAGACACGCGTGGTCGGGCAGAAGGTGGGGGCTGGGAGCGGCCATGCATCGATTCTGCCGTGTCCGCCGGTCGGGCGCGCGCGGG
>NZ_DEPK01000019.1:5847-8657 GCF_002358725.1 Microbacterium sp. UBA3394 | reverse complement strand
CGCCGCTGCGGGAGTCCGGGGTGAGGATGCGTCGTCGTCCGTATCCTCGACCGCAACCCGAGGGAAGAATCCCGCGACCCGAGGGCGGAAGACACCCGAGGGAGGAAGTCACCGTGCAACCGTGGCCGCTGTGGCCGAGCATCATCGCCCTTGTCGCCGCCGTCGGCATCGTCGTCGTGGCCGGCTCGCGGCTGGCCCGCGCCGCCGATGAACTGGCAGACCGTACGGGACTCGGCGAGGCGGTCGCCGGCGCGGTGTTCCTCGGCGCGGTCACCTCCCTCCCCGGGATCGTCACGACCGCCACCGGCGCGCTCGAGGGCGACGCCGCCTTCGCCCTGGCGAATCCGATCGGCGGCATCGCCCTACAGAGCGTCTGGCTCGCGATCGCGGATCTGCTGTATCGACGAGCGAATCTCGAGCACGCGGCGGCGTCGATCGAGAACCTCTTCCAGGCCGTCGTGCTCGTTGCGCTGCTCAGCCTGCCGGTCATCGCCTTCGCCACGCCGCAGCTGACGGTCGGCTGGATCCATCCGGTGACCGTTCTCATCCCGGTCTTCTACTTCTACGGTCTGCACTTGCAGCGCCGCATGCATCAGGCCCCGATGTGGACGCCGATCCGCACGCGTGAGACCCGCGACGACGAGGAGGAGCAGGAGCACAGCGGACCGCTCTCGCGCCTGTGGTTCACCTTCGCGGCGCTCGGGCTCGTCGTCGGCGTGGCCGGGTGGGTCATCGGGCAGGCCGGCCTCGGGGTCATCGCGGCGACCGGATGGCCGAGCGGGGTCACCGGGTTCACGGTGACGACGGCGGTGACATCCCTCCCCGAGCTCATCGTGCTGATCTCCGCGATCCGCATCGGTGCCCTCACCCTGGGAGTCGCCAACATCATCGGCGGCAACGTCTTCGACGTGCTCACCCTCACCGTGGCGGACGCCTTCTTCCTCGACGGCACGATCTATGCCGCGGCCGGCGACGAGAGCCTCGTGCTCCTCGGCGGGACCCTCCTCATCACGGCCGTGCTCGCCGCCGGGCTCATCATCCGCGATCAGCGCGGCATCGGGTTCGAAGGGATCGGCATCCCGGCGATCTACGCCGGCACCATCGGCCTCGCGCTGTTCGCGATCTGACTCTTATCCGGCGACCGCGCACGCGATAGCGTCGAGGGGAATCGGCACCTCGACATATGGAGCAGGGATGAACATCGCAGGCAAGGTCTTCGTCGTCACGGGAGCGGGAAACGGCATCGGCCGCGAGGTCACCCTGCAGCTTCTGCGCTCCGGGGCCTCGGTCGCCGGCGTCGACCTCAACGCGGACGGGCTCGCCGAGACGGTGGCACTCGCCGCGGCGGGCAACCGCCTGTCGACGCACACGGTGAACATCACCGACCGCGAGGCCGTCGAGGCGCTGCCAGCTGCCGTCGCCGACATCCACGGGGCGGTCGACGGCATCGTCAACGTCGCCGGCGTCATCCAGAAGTTCGTCAAGATCATCGACCTCCCGTACGAGGAGATCGAGAAGGTCATGACCGTGAACTTCTGGGGCACGCTGCACATGGTCAAGGCGTTCCTGCCGGTGCTGGTCGAGCGACCGGATGCCGCCATCGTCAACGTCGCGAGCATGGGAGCATACGCCGCCGTGCCCGGTCAGGCCGTCTACGGCGCCTCGAAGGCCGCCGTCGGCCTGCTCACCGAAGCGCTCTACGCCGAACTCCAGGGCACGTCGGTCGCGGTGACGGCGATCTATCCCGGCGCGATCGGCACGAACATCGCGGCGAACTCCGGCGTGGTGATGGACATGCCCGACGGTGACGCGGCAGCATCCGCCCGCAAGACGACAACGCCGGCCGAAGCGGGTCGCGTGATCGTCGAGGCGATCGCGAAGGGCAGGTTCCGCGCGACGATCGGCAGGGACGCCGCGACGATGGACAAGCTGTCGCGGCTGAACCCCAAGTACGCCACCGAGCTCATCGCGAAGCAGATGGGCGATCTCCTCGGCTGACCCGCAACGGATCGTCGCGCGCGCCGAGAGCTGAGGCGACGGCATCCGTCAACCCCCCTTTCCGCGGTGAGCCGTAAGTGCTTCGCTGGATCGTGGGCGCATCCGCCCGGCAATCGCGATCCGCGAAGGAGAACCCATCCCATGCCTCAGCTTCCCGAGCCCACAGACGGCACCTCGGTCGCCCAGTATCCGTCTTCCGAAGCGGAGATCGGCTCGACCACCGACACCGGCGCGCCCGCGCCGAGTGACCGCAACAGCCTGACGGTCGGAGCCGACGGCCCGATCGTGCTGCACGACGTGCACTTCCTGAACCAGATGGCGCACTTCAACCGCGAGCGCATCCCGGAGCGCAACGTGCACGCGAAGGGCTCCGGTGCCTTCGGCGTCTTCGAGACGACCGGAGACGTCACCGCCTACACGAAGGCGGGGCTGTTCCAGCCCGGCAAGAAGACCGAGATGCTCGCGCGCTTCTCGACCGTCGCCGGCGAGCAGGGCTCGCCCGACACGTGGCGCGACCCGCGCGGATTCGCGCTGAAGTTCTACACCGATGAGGGCAACTACGATCTCGTCGGCAACAACACCCCGATCTTCTTCATCCGCGACACGATGAAGTTCCCGCACTTCATCCGCTCGCAGAAGCGCCGCGGCGGAAACGGCCTGCGCGACAACAACATGCAGTGGGACTTCTGGACCCTCAACCCCGAGTCCGCGCACCAGGTGACCTATCTCATGGGCGACCGCGGCATCCCCACCTCGTACCGGCAGATGAACGGATACGGCTCGCACACCTACATGTGGGTGAACGAGGCCGG
>NZ_DEPK01000019.1:0-5455 GCF_002358725.1 Microbacterium sp. UBA3394 | reverse complement strand
GACGCCACGCGCATCGCCGGAGAGGATGCGGACTTCCACCGCCGCGACCTCTACGACGCGATCGACCGGGGCGAGTTCCCGTCGTGGACGCTGTCGGTGCAGGTCATGCCGTACGAAGACGCCAAGACCTACCGCATCAACCCGTTCGACCTCACCAAGGTGTGGCCGCACGAGGACTATCCGCTCATCCCCGTCGGCACGATGACGCTGAACCGCAACCCGGAGAACTTCTTCGCCCAGATCGAGCAGGCCGCGTTCGAGCCGTCCGCGCTGGTGCCGGGCATCGGCTTCTCGCCCGACAAGATGCTGCTCGGCCGGGCGTTCGCCTACTCCGACACGCACCGGCACCGCATCGGCGCCAACTACCTGCAGCTGCCGGTGAACCGCCCGCGCGTCGAGGTCAACACCTACACGCAGGACGGGCCGATGGCCTACGAGCACCGTGGCGACGACCCGGTCTACGCCCCGAACTCCTTCGGCCGCGGCTACGCCGACAACGTCGGCGAGGTCGACCCCGGCTGGGAGGCCGACGGTGCGATGGTGCGGCAGGCGTACACGCTGCGCCCGGATGACGACGACTTCTCCCAGGCGGGCGCGCTCGTGCGCGACGTCTGGAACGACGAGCAGCGCGCCGCGTTCGTGAAGACCGTGGCCGGACACCTGCTCGGCGGCGTGACCGGCGACGTGCTCGAGCGGGCCTTCCAGTACTGGAAGAACGTCGATGCGGCCACCGGAGCCGAGATCGAGAAGCTCGTGCGCGACGGCGCCGACCTGGGCGCGCCCGGAGCCCAGCCCGGCGCCGCGCAGGACGACGCCGACCAGCCGCTGGTGGAGCCGAACACGCACGCCGGCCGCTGAGCCGGCATCACGGAAGCCCGGTCGCGCTCGCCGCGGCCGGGCTTCCGTGTGTCCGCCGGTCGGCCCCTCAATCGCCCGTACGCGTGAGGGGCAGGGAGAGGATGCGGTCGTCGCCCTCCCGCGGGGAGCCGCGGCCGTCGGTGTTGTTCGTGAGCACCCACAGGGTGCCATCGGGTGCGACGGTCACGTCGCGGATGCGTCCGTACTCGTCGCGAAGGAGCTGCTCGGACGTCTCGGGGGCGGAAGCGTCGATGGTGAACAACCGCGCGCCACCCAGCCCGGTGACGAAGACGGTGCCGCCGGTGACGGCCAGCCCGCTCGGGCTCGCCTCGTCGGGGTTCCACTGCTGCACGGGATCGATGAAGCCGCGCTCCGCCCCGCCGGTGCCCTCCGCCTCCGGCCACCCGTAGTTCCCGCCCGGAACGATGATGTTCAGCTCGTCCCACGTGTCCTGTCCGAACTCGCTGGCGAACATCGTCCCGTCCTCGGCCCATCCGATGCCCTGCGGGTTGCGGTGCCCGAAGCTGTAGACGAGCGAGCCCTCGAAGGGATTGTCGGCCGGCGGGTCGCCGTCCGGCGTCATGCGCAGGATCTTCCCCGCGAGGCTGTCGACGTTCTGCGCCGACGGCCGCTGGTCGGCGTCACCGGTGGTCGCGTAGAGCATGCCGTCCGGTCCGAAGGCGAGTCGCCCGCCGTTGTGGATGCGCGCGGCGGGAATCCCGTCGAGCACGGTCTCGGGGTCGCCGAGCGCGAGGGAGCCCGGCGCCCCGGTGACGGCGAATCGATCGATACGGTTCTCGCTCGACCCGGTGGAGTAGGCGTAGAGCCGATCCAGGTCGTCGACGGCCAGTCCGAGCAGGCCACCCTCCCCGGCTGCTGCGACGCCGGCGACCGTGCCGATCTCCCGCGTCGAGCCGTCGGGGACCACCTCGAGGATGCGGCCGGTGTCGCGCTCGGACACGAGGGGCGTTCCGTCGGCGGTGAACGCGATCGACCAGGGTGCGGCGAGGTCCGTGGCCACCGTCTCGACCGAGCCGTCGGGCACGAGCCTTCCCTCGTCGGTGGGCGTCGGCACCGCCGCGGCGGTCGGAGCCGACGTCACCGACGTCTGCGGCGTCGCCGGAGCGGGCTGCTGCGCGGTGCAGGCGCTCAGTGACCACCCGGTGACCATCGCGAGGAGGACCGCGCCCGCTCGCCTCGTCCTCGCCACGCTGCACCTCCGTCGTCGGCCGCCATTGGAGCACCACCCTAAGCCGGTTCCGGCCCTGCACGGGCCGCCGTGAACATGACAGGAGATCCTGTGCGGCGCCGCCCGAAATCGCCCCTCGAGCCTCGGATCGGCGTGGATCTCCTGTGTTGTTGACGCCCTCCCGTCGTGGCAGACCGCCGAGACAATTATTCCAATATCCAAAATAATGCGACACTGGACCTACCCACCGATCCAGGAGCCCGCCCTGTCCGCCGCCACCGCACCAGCCCGCGCCGCCCGTCCCGCCCGACGGATGGGCCGTTGGCGGCACCTCGGTGCGATGCTCAAGGTCGGCGTCATCGGCTTCGGCGGCGGCAGCGCCCTCATCCCCGTGATGGAGAAAGAGCTCGTCGGCGGCAGACGGCTCGAGGAGCACGAGTTCGTCACCGACACCGTCATCGCCAACATCACGCCGGGTGCGCTCCCGCCGAAGCTCGCGGCGCTGTCGGGACTGCAGCTGAACGGGTCGATCGCGGCCCTCGCCGGAGCGCTCGCTGTCGCCCTCCCCGGCACGGCGGCCACCGTCGCGCTGCTGGCCCTCTTCTCGGCGCTCGGGCCGGGCGCGGTGTCGGTCATCGAGGCGGCGTCTCTCGGCATCTCGGCCTTCATCCTCTACCTGCTCGCCCACTACGTCGTGAAGGTGCTCGCCCCGGGCGGCCGGCTGCGCCCGGTGCCGTCGATCATCGCGGTGCTCGCCTTCCTGCTCTCCGGCGCGGGCAAGACCGTCACGCTCGGCCACGACCTCGCCGACGCCGAGCAGGGCTGGATGCTCCCGGAGCTGTCGGCGCTCGGGCTCGTCCTGGCCGCGCTCGGCGGCATCGCGGTGGTCACCGTCGGGCAGATGGTGCGGGGATCCTCGCGCGCGGCAGCCGGACCGGCCGCGACGGCCCCGGGCGGCGGGCGAGGCGCCATGCGTGCCGCCGCGCTCGTGTCGGCGCTCGTGGTCGTGGGTGCGGGCCTCGCCCTCATCGCGGTGCCGGGTATCGAGACCGCCGGATTCCTCGGGCTCATCCTCGTCTCGACCGTGTCGTCGTTCGGCGGCGGTGAGGCCTACGTCGGCGTGGCCGACGGCTTCTTCGTCGCCTCGGGCATCGTCGACTCGTCGGTCTTCTACGGCCAGATCGTTCCCGTCGCGAACGCGCTGCCCGGTCCCATCCTCGTGAAGATCGCCGCGGGCGTCTCGTACACGGTGGGGCTCGAGTCCGGATCGGTGATCGCCGGCGTCGCGCTCGCCGCGGCCGCGCTCCTGCTCACCGTCGGAAGCTGCTGCGCCATCGCTCTGATGCTCCTGGCCGGCTACGACCGCGCGCGCGACTCGATCTTCGTGCGGAACATCGCGGCCTACATCCTCCCGGTCATCTGCGGCCTGCTCGCTTCGACGTCCGTGTCGCTGCTGCACGCGAGCGCCGACATCGCCGAGGGCGCCGGTGTGCCCCCGGTGTGGGCGGTCGTCGGCAGCGTGCTGTTCGCGCTCCTCGTGCCCGTCATCCACCGCGTGGCGAAGGTGCCGGACATCGTGCTGATCCTCGTGTTCGGCGGCGCGTCGCTCGCGCTCCTGTCGCTGGTCTGAGACGCGTCAGGCGGGCGCGCCGTAGACCGTCGCATCGAGCGCGACCGCCGCGGCACCCGCGACACCGCCCTCGACGAGCCGGGCGCGGCGGATCACCACCGAGGGGCGCACGAGCGGGAAGGTGGCCGCGGCGGTCGCCACGGCGAGGTCGTCGAAGAGGCGATCCGGAGCTGCCGCGAACGAACCGCCGAGCACGATCGCATCCGGCCCGGTGAGGTTCGCCACGATGGACAGGCCCTGGGCCATGCGACCGATGAATTCGTCGTGGACGGGCGTTCCCCGCGCCGCGTCGACGACGGTGAGGATGTCGAGATCGTCCACTCCGGTGAGATCCGCCCCGGCGGCTTCGAGCCGAGCACGCAGGTGCACCGTCGAGGTCAGCGTCTCGAGGCACCCGCGATTGCCGCACGGGCACCGCGGCCCGGACGGGTCGACCTGGATGTGGCCCAGTTCGCTGACCCCGTGGGCTCCCCCTCGGGAGACCGAGCCGTGCATGACGAGGCCGAGTCCGAGGCGCTTGCGGAGGTAGACATAGGCGAGGCTGCTCGCCCGGTGCCGACCCGATGGCGGGACGTCCGCGTAGTGCGCCTCGGCGAGGGCCATCGCGCGCACGTTGTGCTCCGCGTGCACGGGGGCGCCGAGTTCGCGTTCGAGCACGTCGGCGATCGCGACCTCGCGCCAGCCCAGGTTGACGGCGAGGGTGTTCACGCGACCCGTCTCGTCGACGGCGCCGGGGGCGGCCACGCCCACCGACGAGGGCGGTGCGCCCCGGTCGTCGGCGATGACGGCGCGCACCTCGGCTGCCGCGAGAGCGAGGACGTCCTCGACGGGCATCCGCGGATCGAACTCCGCGACGCGCACGCCGCGCACGCGGGCGAGGCCGTCTGCGAGGCCGGCGCGGATCATCCCGACACCCAGCTGGATGCCGGCGACGGTCACCGCCTCGGGAACACCGCGCAGCGCGACGGCGGGGCGACCGCGGCGCTCGTGCGCGCCGGTGGTGTCGAGCTCTTCGAGCCACCCCGCGGCCAGCAGCGGATTGACGGTGTGCGTGATCGTCGTCGGCGACAGCCTGAGGCGTTCGGCGAGCGCGATCCGCGACAGCGGCCCCTCGTCCCTCAGCAGGCGCAGCGCGGCGCGGGCGTGACGACCCGGGATCGTCCGCTCCTCACCCTCCGTGCCGGGACCGCTCACGGTCGGGCGCTCAGCCCTCGCCGCCGAGGTTGCCGGTGAGGCGCGCGTGCATCGCGGAACTCGACTCGTTCATGCCGTCGATCACGACCCTCTTGCCGTGGTTCTCGTACTTCGTCACGATCGCATCCAGGGCGGCGACGGTGGAGGCGTCCCACACGTGCGAGCGCGACATGTCGATGACGACCTCGTCGGGGTCGTCGGCGTACTCGAACTGCGTCGTCAGGTCGTTCGACGAGGCGAAGAACAGCTCCCCGTCCACGCGGTAGTGCGCGGTCGGCACCTCGGCATCCCGGTCGACGGTGCGCGTCACGGTGGTGAAGTGCGACACGCGCCGCGCGAAGATCACCATCGCGACGACGACCCCCAGCACGACACCGATCGCGAGGTTGTGGGTGATGACGACGGCGACGACGGTGGCGACCATCACGATCGTCTCGCCGATCGGCATGCGCTTGAGGGTGCCCGGGCGGATGGAGTGCCAGTCGAAGGTCGCGACCGAGACCATCACCATCACGGCCACGAGCGCCGCCATCGGGATGAGTCCCACGATGTCGCCGAGACCCACGACGAGGATGAGCAGGAAC
>NZ_DEPK01000228.1:0-22937 GCF_002358725.1 Microbacterium sp. UBA3394 | reverse complement strand
GCTTTCCGAAGCGCCGTCTAAACAATATCCCTCGCTCAAGAGAGATCTTGTCCCGCGCCTCCTGAGAATCGCTTTGTAGCCACCCATTGTTGCCCAGCGTGAACGGATCGGAGATCGCTTCAGCGTAAGCGCGCTGTCCGAGATCGTCCCAGTCATGGTCTTGAAGGAAGGAGACCAGCCGCTCGTTCGCTTCATCGCGCTCGGCAGGGCTCCCAAAGTAGATCCAGTATTCACAGCCCACAGCCACCCCGCTGCTGGTGGTGTAGTCAACCGATAGCCTGAGGTCCGGGTCCACTTCGTCACCGTCTACTGTGAGCGTCAGGGGGAGAAGGACTGCACCGCCCGTCAGTACCGCGACCCCCGCGACACCCAGCGGTACAGCAAATCGCCGGCGCTTCCACCACCGCCCCCGACTGTTGGGGCCCTCTGCTGCGTGAGCTTCGGCGCGATGTGTCATCTCTCGGACTAGTCCCGACGCATCGTTGCCAACTCCATCCCTTCCAGGGTCAGCATCGGCAAGTCCGGACCTCAACCACTCATCCATGTCATCCTCCTGGAGCATGCGTTCATCAAGAACATGACAGCAACACCGAAACCGTCTCAGTTTCACACTGGCCGTTCGCGCGGATGTTGCCGGTCAAGTCCCGTGGTGTGGTGTCATTCCGTTGCTTCCTGATGGTGGGTGTTGGTCAGGCGGTGAGGTAGAGCTCGGGGTGGGCGGGTTCGGTGTGCTCGTGGAGGGTGTGGATGAGTTTGCGCATGGAGATGTCGGAGAAGTAGCGGCGTTCGCCGTAGCCCCATTCCTCGTGCTGCTCTTGGAGGACGGCGCCGATCAGGCGGGTGACGCTGGCCTGGTCGGGGAAGATCTGGACGACGTCGGCGCGGCGTTTGATCTCGCGGTTGAGGCGCTCGATGGGGTTGTTCGACCAGACCTTCTGCCAGTGCTCGCGGGGCAACGGCGCGAACCCGGTTAGGTCCGCTTCGGCCGCCTCGAGCATCGTCGCGATCTCGGGAAACGAGCTGCGGAGGCTGTCGGTGACGGCCTTGTATTGCGCGATCACGGCCTCGGTCGTGGTCTGCGCGAAGATCGTCGAGATCAACGCGTTGACCGGCTTCGAACGCGCCGAGCCGAGCTTCTGGGTGACATTGCGGGCGAAGTGAACTCGGCATCTCTGCCACCCGGACCCGGGCAGGATCGCCTTGACCGCGGCCTTCAAGCCAGCGTGCGCGTCGCTGGTGACCAGGGTCACGCCGAGCGGGTCGGCGTCGGTGGCGACTTTCAGGCCGCGGTCGCGGAGGCCGCGGAGAAACTCGGTCCAGAAGTCGGTGGTCTCCGCGTCCCCGAGCGCCATCCCGAGGATCTCCCGGCGTCCTTCGCCGGAGACACCGGTCGCGACGACGAGGGCCTGGGAGACGACCCGGCCGCGGTGGCGGACGTCGAGGTAGGTGGCGTCGAGGAACAGGTACGGGAACCAGGTGTGATCGATCCTGCGGTGCAGGAACTCGTGCACTGACTCGTCGATCTCGGCGCAGATCCGCGAGACCGTCGACCGGGAGATGCCGGTGTCGTTCCCCAACGCCCGCACCAACTGGTCGACCTTGCGGGTGGAGACCCCATCGATCCAGGCCTGGCAGATCACCGCGTAGAGCGCCTTGTCGACCCGGCGGCGCGGGTGCAGCAACGACGGGAAGAACGATCCTTCCCGCAGCTTCGGGATCTGAAGGTCTACTTCCCCGGCCGGGGTCGCGAGGGTCTTCGGGCGGGTCCCGTTGCGACGGGTCTTGCGCTCCGCGGTCCGCTCATAACGGTCAGCACCGATCTTCACCGTCGCTTCCGCGTCGACCAGATCTTGCAGGCCGGCCTGCAGCATCCGACGGAACACGTCCGAATGGGCCAGGTCAGGGTCAGCGAGGACTTCGCCGATCAAGGTCGTCAGGGCAGACTGGTAGTGGGTCATCGTGGGATCTCTGCTTTGCTTCTTGCCGGAAACAATGGTCATCCCACGGTGGCCCTTCATCGTCTACGACGACGAGAACCCCCCGCGGGAATTGACACCACGCTATGGGACTCACCCATGTTGCCCGCATTGGACCCAGGTGGCGCGCGTTCGGCCCTAGCCAACAGCGCCGCGGTTGAGTGCGAAACGGAATCGAGGCCACGACAACGATCGACGTCGCGAGCGATAGCACCGTCTAGGTCGCGACCACGCACGAGCGAACGGTGCCATCGACAGAGCCGACATCTCGCACCGAAAGTGTCCACCGAAGTGCGGCCAGGCTCTGGCCTGAGTTGTCCATGACGGCTGTGGCACGGATTCGGACGGTCGGCACCGCAGCGTTATCGTCGCGGGTATGAGCCAGGTTCTCGCTGATGGGTATCGACGATTCGCCGAGCTGGAAGCCGCCGGCGTCTCGGCGATTTACTTCGACTGGGCGACAGGGGTCGCCGACGACCCCGCCGTCCTGGACCTGATCGCCGCGCTACCAGCGACCAAGAAGCAGCCGAACCTTGTCTTCGCCGCGGCGAGATTCCTTGGTGCCCCTGCCGGCAGGTACGCGGACTTCCGCGACTGGATCATCGAACACTGGGATGCTGTCATCCCGGTGATCATGGCCCGCTCCACCCAGACCAACGAGGCTGCGCGGTGCGCCGTACTCCTCCCCGTCCTCGAGCAGCTCGAAGGGCCGCTGGCCCTCATCGAGGCCGGTGCCGCCGGCGGCCTGGTCCTCTACCCCGATCGCTACAGCTACCGCTACACCACCGACGGCACGACCGACCACGTTCGACTAGACCCGTCGACCGGGCCGAGCCCCGTCGAACTCCCATGCACGATCGACGCAGCCAGCGTGCCCTCCCGTCTCCCCGACGTCGCATGGCGCGCAGGCGTCGATCTGAACCCCCTCGACGTCGCGGACCCTGACCAGCTCGCATGGCTCGAAACGCTCGTGTGGCCGGAACATGCGGAGCGACGCGATCGCCTCCACCGCGCTGCAGCACTTGTAGCCGCGGACCCACCCCATCTCGTCGCCGGCGACATCATCGACGAAATCCCCGCCCTCATTGAGCAGGCACCAGCCGGCTCCCATGTCGTCGTTTTCCACAGCGCCGTGCTCGTATATCTGGCCGAGGAGCGCCGTACAGAGTTCGCCCGCCTGATGCAGTCGATGAATGAGGTCACCTGGATCAGCAACGAAGGTGCCGGCGTCCTCCCCTTCATCATGAAGCAGGTCGACGATGAGGTTCGTGGGCGAACGATCCTCGCCCGCGACGGCGAGCCCGTTGCTCTCGTCGGGCCACACGGTCAGAGTTTCCAGCGGCTGCAATCGCACGACCTATAGGTGTCGTAGCGTCCGACTTCCGGACCTATTCAGCCTTGAGCACCACGCTGACGACCTGCTCGACCGGCTCTGCGGTGAGGAAGTTCGAGGTGAGAGTAACATGTGCCGGTTACGCGCTTTGCCTGAACTGATCGCCAACGTGAATCGACTCGAAGAGAGAAGAGAGCCATGACGCTGACCCGATCGAGCAGGCCGGCAACTTCGACTCGTCGGCCGGTCGCGGTTCGCGGATCGTGGAGACCATCAGCCAAATGCTGTCAGCTCGGACGCTGCTCGCCGAACTGTCCAGATGGACACACCCTGGACATCTCATCCGCGAAAGGGACAACTCCAACCGGGACCTACACCTCGCCGCACGATAACAGCGCTCGAGGTCGTCGTCCGTGATGAGGTGTCAACATTCTGCACAGTCCGACCACTGGCCGATCCGTCCGACCGGCGGCGAACTTCATCAAACGACAGCACGATGGGCATTCACGCCCAGAGGGATTCCCTGCGAGCTGACGAACGCACGGCGCATGCCAACGCGTCCGCCGCAGCTCATGGGCGGAACGCTGTGACGCTCTCCGAGATAGGAATCGGATCGGCATCCGGGATCAGGGGTGAGTTCACGGCGGCGCTATCACCCACCACAAACACGGTCGACTGGTCGTGACTCACGAATACCGCACCTTCGAGACGATCGTCCGAGCCCCCCGCACAGGAGACGGAATCCAACTCTTCGCTGCCATCCGGAAACTCGAGCAGACACAACGTCCGAATCCCGGGCGCCTGATTTCCCTGTAGTCCTAGGTAGAACGTCGCGCCCTCAATGGTCGCGATCAGACGAGTCGATTCCGGTTCGAGCCCCAGCTCCTCAAGGTCGACGCCGGGCGGAAGATCCTCATCTGTCTGCGCGAATCCAAGCTCCGGAAGGTCACCGTCCGTCGGCGCGTCACTGGTAGCGAGACCCACACCAAGGCCGCCTGCAGCGCACGCCATCCCCACAAGAACGCAGAGCATGAAAGTCCTTAACCCACGCCGACGAAGCCTACCGTCATCCTCGTCAGCGCCCGGATCACGCCCGTTGACCCCCGCGCGCTCATCATGCGCGTCGTCGAGCTCCGCTAGATTGCGATCCCCTCGCCATCCCGTCGTCCTACCCTCCAACTGCCGCAAGCGCAGAATGTCTTCAGCAGATGGAGCTGCCCCAGATCCGTAGATTCGCTCACGAAGCCGCGCAATCTCATCGCCGCGCTCAGCACCTCGCTCCTCCACAGCCATATTCTCGCCTATACAAAGCGTCACGGTTCAACGTGCGACGGGTCTGCGCCGACCACCCCGCCCCGCAAGAGGTCCCATCCCTCTCGAGGACGCCCAGATGCGCTCCGGACCGCGCGGTCGCGCTCCCCGCAAGCGGCGTGGGTACTGGCGCGGCGACCGCTGGGCGGGAGGGGGTGTTCGAGATCCGTAACCCCCTCCAGGCCGCCGCGCGCTTCGCCTAACCCGCCCCGCGCGCCGGGAGCCAGGTGCCGGGTGCCGGCGTCAGCTGTGGGTATCGAGTGGCGTGCTGCGAATTCCCATTTCGTATCTCTCGTGCCCGGGTGCAGCTCAGCTGCCCCAGACGGCGCGAAGGATGCGCACCGCGTCATCGGCGGACAGTTCTGCCCGAGCGCACTCGGCTGACAGAGCTCGCGCAGCACCAAGGACCCGCGCGCTCGCTGGACTCGCCTGCGGGCTGACGCGGGTGGCGCCACCCGGTCGCGCGGTGACGAAACCCTCGCCCTCCAGGGAGCGGTAGGCCTTCGCGACGGTTCCCGGGGCAACCGCTAAATCCCGCGCAAGCTGCCTGACCGACGGGAGGCGCTCATCCGGAAGGAGCTGCCCCGAAGAGATCGAGCCACGGAGCTGATCCGCGATCTGATCGGCCGGTGGAGTAGAACCGGACAGCTCAATGCGCACGGGCCGCAACCCTCTGACGTGCGGCGACCGCGTCGCGGGCATAGGTCAGCAACAATGCGGTCCACACCGCGAACCCGGAAACGATCGCAGCCACCCCAAGAAGGAGAATGAAGGGACCGGCTGCTGCAAACGGCGGGAAGACCGGCACGACATCGTCCTCGACGAACACCCCTGTCTTCAAGCTCGCGGTGTTTGCGAAGAAGATCAGCACGGCGCCGACATGGAAGAAGAGACCACCCGACGCGGTCGCGACGACCGCTCGGCTACGTGAGCGACGGCGAGCTCGGTCCTTCTGCTCATCCGCATCGAGCGGAGGGTGCACGATGACCGCCAGCGCGATGGTGCTTGCGCCGATGAGCCCGCCCAGAGCGATCAGACTCGGCCACGAGTACGCCCACCCGTACACCAGGGTGCCCACCTCGCCCACACCGGCGTCTTGCGCCCACATGGTGAACCGGCCATCTCCATCGGGGGATGACATCGCACCGCCGATGAGGGTGAGGCCAACGGTTACGAGAGCCAACACTCCACACGTGACGGCCCACCCACGCGGCACAAAGGACAGGATCGTCCGACGAGCCACCGTCGCGCCACCGCTACGGACACCCCGAGTATCCGGCGTCAGAAACGGTGCAACACCGACGAGGCCGAGGAAGAGCGGCGCAACGAACTGCCACTCCCCCGGGATATCGAACAGCCACGACACCATCTCAAGGCTGGACGGCGCCCCCAGCGACATGAACGGCCAACTCCCGCTCCCAAGCACGAGGAACTCACCCGCGAGCGCTGCGCCGACAGCCAGCGCAGCGATCACCGCACCCCCGAAAGACGATCCCGGCTCACGCCAGCCGGATGACCGGCGGAAAGTCACTGCCCCGATCAGCACTCCCAATGCTGCCACAGAGAACACCATCACCGTCAACATCGACATATCCAGAACCTCCTGTACCAAGAAGAAAGTACAGTAACTGTGTCATCAGACTGACACGGAGGCAAGAGCTGTCTATCGGCAAGACCGCGATCGACAGCTGCGTCAGCGGCACCCGAGAGTGCAAGGTCTCGATCTGACGAGCGGCGCCTGCAGGGCCGCCGTTCACATGGAGGTCATGACCCACCACAACAATGACCTTGTGGTCACCGGATACGCACCCTCCTTCCTGACAGTTGAGGTCCCTCTCCCACTGCCTGAGCGGGCGAACGCCCATCTGGATTACACGCACTTCACGGTTGTGCTCGACACGGAACGGCGCCTCGCGGCTGTCACAGCGGTGAACATCGACGGGGCGAGCTTGCGCGATATCCCACGGACCGGGACCTGGACCCTTGATGCCCGGGTGCCAGCATCACAGCAGGCCGGGCCAGATGTGTACGCAGCCAACGACCTCGACCGAGGGCACCTGGTTCGTCGCCGCGATCCCGGCTGGGGCGACCGTGCCACCGCCCGCGCGGCCACCGAAGAGACCTTCCGGTACCCGAACGCCGCACCCCAGGCATCCGGGTTCAACCAATCGAAAGAGCTCTGGCTTGGCCTGGAGGACCACGTTCTGAAGTACGCGGATACGACCGACCAGCGCGTGTCCGTATTCACCGCTCCCGTCCTCGCGGCGAGTGACCCGCTCTACCGGGGCCTGCAGATTCCGATGCAGTACTGGAAGATCGCCGCGTGGCAGTCTCTCACTGGGCTCGCGGCAGCAGCCTACGTGCTCGACCAGTCCGAACTCGTCGACCTCAGCGTCGGCCTCATCAGTGCCCCACCCTTGGGTGGATTTCGCACCTTCCAGGTTCCCGTCGCCGCCGTCGCCGACCTCACCAGCATTGACCTCGGACCCCTCACCGCTGCGGACATCACCGCACCGTCGGCGGCTGCCCACACCTGGCGTGAACTCGCCGCGCCGAGTGAGATCACCCTCGGACGGAGGTGAGGTAACGAAGGCGCAACCTTCGTTCTTGCCCCCTGATGGGCATGCAGTTCGAGCCCGGCGACCCGCACATAGCCCTCAGTTGGGAGAGGCGG
The DNA here is from genome assembly GCF_002358725.1 of Microbacterium sp. UBA3394. NCBI lineage: Bacteria > Bacillati > Actinomycetota > Actinomycetes > Micrococcales > Microbacteriaceae > Microbacterium > Microbacterium sp. UBA3394. The sequence continues at coordinate 15,643 of NZ_DEPK01000228.1, read as the reverse complement.
CCACGAGGACGGCGCTGACAATGACCGCGATTCCGATCGCGACGAACCATATGCCAACGAGCCCAGCCCAGAACGGACGCTGTAGTCGTTCGAATGCTCCGGCCGCGTTCCTGCCCACCAGCCGCCGCTGTCTGCGACGAGTCCCTTCGTAGAGATGCACGCGGTGCCGCACGATAAGCACACCGCCGACCATGGCCAGGGAGCCGACAATGAAGCTCGCGATCAGCCCGACCATGCGCCGATCCGCTCCCGGTCCTGGCGTGACGATGATGCTCGCCTCTCAGTCAACCCGATCATCAGCCAGGCGGCCCCAGCGGCGCACAAAGCGGCCAGGCCTGAAACCATCAACGAAGTCGAGAGCCAAGGACGACCCGTAGGCGCGAGCGCGTTGTCCATCACTCCGACGATTACCCACACTGCAGCAGCCCCGGCCGCCGACCCCACCACGCCGAGTCCAATTCGCGCCCCGGAGGACCTCTGGAGGCGCCGATCACATACGAGCAGAATCAGAGTTGCCCCGAGTACTGCGCCTACGGCGCTCCCCAGTCCCAGCAGACCCCCCGCTCCCACCAGGTACATGAACGCCGACAGTCCACCCTGATTGCGATAGTCCGGGTTCCCACCGAAGTAGACGAGCGACGCCAGAATCACCCCACCGAGACCACCGACCGGAAACGCCAGGGCGACCACTTTCGAGTACCGCCTCCACAGCATGCCCCAACCGTACCGAAGCGACTCAGCCCGCTCCCATCACGGTCCACCTCAGTCCGCGCGACCATGCACCAATGATGGGAGGATGCGCGCCGGTCGCGACGCGGCGACTCTTTGCGTATCGTGGCGCCGCATGAGGCAACTGACGTGGGCAGCAGTTGGCGCGGTCGCGGGGGCGGTATTTGTATTCGTTCTCGGATACCTCAGCATGCGCGTATCAGCCGCGCACGACGGAGTGGCCCTGCACGCCGTCACCAACGACATCGAGATCGTTGTCGGCCCGCACGTCCCAGCGCTGACCCTCGCCGTCACGGCGATCGTCGGCAGCGCGACAATCAGCGGACTCGTCCTCAGCGCGGTCCGACTCACACCCGGTTCGGCGGCAGCTGCCAATATCGCGTTCGCGGTCGTGACGTTCGCCCTGGTGATCACCGCCTACACGGCGTGGGAGTTCGGACCAGCAGTTCGCGAACTCGGCGATGCTCCCTCCCGCGGAGGGGTGCTGGGATGGCTCAAGTACGGAGGACGAGACAGCCTCGCGGCGACCACTGCGCTGGTCGCCGTCGCCACTCTTGCGCTTCAACCAATCTTCGCAAGGCCCGCCCGCCAAGAGATGGCGCACTCAGCAGCCCCTCGCACTCGAGCCCACTGAGCAGAAGCTCTCACTGCCCACATCAGAGACCACGCGAGGCATGGTCGACGGCGTGATTCACCTCATGCGGAGCGCGCGCGTGGTCCTGGTGGGCGGCTCCGAGCTTCGGCACCTCCCGGGGCGTGCGTTCCTGCGCCCGAACGACGGCGTCAACAGCGAGACGGACTCGATCCCGTTGACCCGTCAGCGCCTCGTACCTCTTCGAGTCCGCCGACTCGCGCGCATGGTGCACGGCCACCTCGCCCGCGATCTGAGCTTCGAGTGAAGCCAAGGCATTGGTGGCCGACGCAAGCCATTCGCGACGGTGAGCCGCATCCGATGGATGGTCAGGACCTACGCCCGCGGTGCCACTCCCGGGACGTGGAACCACCGGAGTACGAGCCGCACGTCCAAGCTCATTCCGTGCGGCCCGCACCGAGTCGTCTACGCTCACCTCCTGAGCGCCGCGCATCATGCTGTCCGCGACATGTTCCCGCGCGGCATCCGAACTCCACCCGATCGCGATCGCCTCGTTGTGCATCCGCCCGCGCGTCATCCCGACGTATAGTCCCGACGCGTCGACGCCCGGGCCAACGATCGACGCATCCGTCGTCTCGCCCTGGATGCCGTGCACCGTCGAGGCGTAGGCCAGGTGCACGTGCTCCGCTGCATACTCGAGCGGCACTCGCCGTATATCTCCACTGTCCCCCAGCGCGACGAGAACGATGTCCGAACAACCGATCCGACGGATCGTCCACAACGCTCGGTTCTCCACGTCAGCCACGCGATCGTTCAGCCGCGTCTGGACAACGTCCCCCTCAAGGAGTCGCTGCTCCCCCTGCCCCACGGCCAGTCGGTTCGCGTGCAGTTGCCCGAGTTCCACTCGCCGCTCCTGGATCGCCTCGTTGATCGCGTCCGCCTCTTCGTTCGTGCTCGTCACCAGCGCAACACGTCGGCGCATCGCTGCCCAGCGGAACCAGGCGTCAACCATCACGTCTCGGGCTTGCGCGGCATCCGTCACCCGGTGAATCGAACCCCGCGCGTCGAGCTCGGACGCAACGGCGAGCGCGTCATCGCGCGACGCCGGTTCCCGCATGCGCAGCGTGAGCGCGGCGTAGTCCGGGTCGCGGAAGCGATGCACCGCGGTCAGCTCGATGACGGCGGTAGCGCGGCGGGTCATGCACGCCATCGCGCCGGCGTGGCCGACCGGCATTGCCTGGAGGTGGTCGCCGACCATCGCGATGCCCGCGCCAGTTTCCGCAGCGATCGCTGCGAGCGCCGAAGCGGTGTGAAGATCGACCATTCCCGCCTCGTCGACGACGACGCGATCACCTGGCCGCAGTGCGAACCGGCGCGGCCCGGCGAAGACGCCACCCGTGCGTGGGTCCGCATCGCCGACCCGCAGCCGCGTCCACACCTCGGCGCCGGCTTCGTCCCGGCCCCAGCGCCAGCCGTGATCGGCGAGCAGCGCGTGCAGGCTCAGCGCGGTCGCGCCGATCTCCCGGCCCGCGACCGAGGCAGCCTTCTTCGTAGGCGCCACCACGACGAGCTGCCGCCCCTGCCGCTGCAGGGATGCACGCGCGACGCGGAGCATCGTCGTCTTTCCTGCGCCCGCTGGCCCCGTCACCGACACCAGACGGTCCGTGCCAGCGATCGCGGCCGCTGCGTCCGCTTGACCTTCGTCGAGCGTTACGTCGGCGTCCAGGACCAGGTCCGCGATGTCGGCAATGTCGTTGCGTCCCACCGGCTCCCCCGCCCGCGTGAGCGCATCGAACCGCGCGGCCAGCTCGACCTTCAGTCCCGCGGTCGTGGCGGCCATATAGCCCTTAATGTGTTGCGGCCGCTCGCCGTCGGCCTCGAGCAGGTCGACGGTGTGATCGAGGCCCCGCACCACGATGTCGTCAATGAGTCCCTGCAGGTCATCGCGGTAGGCGACGACTCCGGATCCCGCGACTGCGCGCGTTGCGCCCGCTCGCAGGTCGTAGCTGCTGAACCTTCCTCCGCATGCAGCCGAACGGGAGTCGGCGTCTACGAGCGCCCACGCCGCAAGCAGATCTCGATCGATGTCCTCGATCGCCACCGCCTGCAGGCTCTTGGCGGACCGCGTCCGCAGCAGGTCAGGGTCGATCGCGCGTAGCTCCTCGCGGATGAGCTCCTTCCACTCGGGCTCATCCACCACGCCGGGCTTGTTCGGACGGTTCTTCGCCCAGGCAAGCCGGTCGATGTGCTGCAGTATGTCGTGGTCGGGCTCCTGTCCCGGATGCTCCGACCGCCACTCGAGCAGCAACTTTGCACGGTTTGCCTCGATCTGGTTCGAACGCCGTGAGAGCGGACGGACGGCGCGCGCGAGTTCGGCGATCTCACCGACGTCGTCGAGGGAGTATCCGTTGCGTGCGAGCGCGCGAATCCACTCCGGGTCGGTGCGCGCGGCGAGTTCACCCTCGGCGTTGATGAGGGTGTGGAGCTTCATCGCGACACGAGAGTCGACGTTGGACCACTTGCCGTCCTCGCCGAGCACCTTGATGTTCAGCCACAGGTGCCGGTGGATGTGCGGGTCGAGCGCCCGCGATCGCCGGTGCTGCAGTTCGACCACTTCGATGCGATGGAGCGGTTCTCGGATGCTGCCACCGGTGCCTCGGCGCGCGTTCAGCTCCCGCTGCCAGGTCGTGATGATCTGGGCGCGAAGGCGGTTCTGTAGAGCTTCGAACTCGGTCGCCAGGTCGTCATTGATCAGCGCGGCGATGCTGTATGACTTCGGAGCGTTGATCGTGCCGTCGAGGAGAAGGTCGGCGTGCGGTGATGTGATCTCGCGACCACGCGCGTCGCTGGTGCGCGGGTCCCGCCCGTCGACCCAACGGCGTAGCTCACCGGCGTCAAGTCCGTCACTCGTGATGACGCCGGCCTCGACGGTGAACCGTGTGACGCAGGCGGCGTCTCCTCCACCGTAGGCGGCGAGCGCCTCGACGCCCGTGACACTGCGGAGGTGAGAATCACAGCTTCCCTTGAACGCGTAGGCCATCGCCTGCCGAACCCCCTGCGATTCGACACCCCGCTTCCAGCGTTCGAGACCCCCGCGCATGCGCTCAGAGTACGCCAATAGTGTCTAACCTGCGAGTGGTTACACAGAAAGTGCCTGCGTGCATCGCATTGGAGCCGTTGCCCTTTGGGAAATAGGGCGGCGATCCGGCGTCTCGGATGAGCTGCGCTTATCGGGCATCGTCAGGGGCCGGCCTTCCGAACGTGGTCGCAAGGCTCGGACGCCAACGCCTTCGGTTGCGAGAGAGAACGCGATCGCGGACCGCTGATCGCGCACTCTCTCCGAGGGTCCACGAACGTCATCGGGCCCGAAAGTCGGCGTGCTAGAACTCTCCCGCACCGCGCGACGGTAACCTCATATTGCCCCCGAGCACCTTGACGACGAGCCGGGCGACTTTGAAGACGATGGTGACGCCCCAGAGCACCAATCACAGTCCGGTTAGCGACTTGTTGGGTTCGCACGGCCACGAGGACAGCGCCTCAACAGTCCCACGGGAGTTGGCGGCAGAGACTCCGGGCCCCGGCGCGGGCTTTGCATTCGCAGTACCGGTGCTCGCCTTGCGCCAGCTCCTTCGACCCGTCTCCTAGAAAGTTGGATCTCCAAACCATCAGGACAGTGCGAGGCGGAACGAGCCGGGGACTTCCGTGCCTGCGAGCCACTGGGATCGCATGAGGGCCTCGGAGTCGGACATGGTGCACACATAGTCGGACAGGGCGCGGAAGTGCCCAGGCTCGAGGGAGTCTGTCGACTGCCGAGTGATGGGCACCGCGACGTTGTTGCGCGCGAGCATGCTCAGCAGCGTCGGCGGGAGAGAGTGTTCCTTGGGGGCGGTACAGATCCAGTCCGCGAGACCTTCCATCAGAATCTCGATGGACCTCGTCTGAGCCCGCTGCATCGAACCCATGCGGGGTCGAGACACTAGGTAATGGCGCGTGATGGATTTCAGCACCTGCATTTGATGCCAGGCTTCCGACGTGAGGTACACCGACGGGCCGTCGGCGTAAGGTGGGTCCTCGTTCAATTCGATGGCGTCGAAGAACTTCGTGATGAAATCCTTCAGCAGCAGCCTCAGATTTTGCGCGTAGTCCTGAAGGTCGGGGTCCCCGAGCTGGGTGAGGAAGCGGCCGACATCGTGCAGGGCGGCCGCATAGTCCCGGTCGTTGTAGTGGGGTGAGTACCCCACTCGATGCCGCTTTGACGCTTCGACGAACACCAGGGGCTGGGAGAACCGCCCTGGTGTCTTCCTGAAGTTGGCGCTGCGGAAGTCTGCCTTCTCGCGCATGTCTTGAACGATGCCGGCGTCGTCGAGCGCGGCATTGATGTCGTCGAGGACCAGGCCGACATCGATGAGACCGGCTGCGAGGAAGTCCTCCAGGTCGTGGATGGCGTAGGCGACATCGTCGGCGAGGTCCATGATGGAGGCTTCCAGCGTTTGCCGCCCGTGGTCCTCCCCGGCCTCTCCGAGGTCGAGGACCGCAGCGCGCACGTACCGGAGCTGGTCGGCATCGTCGAGGTAGGCCCCGAACTTTCGGTTCTTCCCGTCCATGTACGGCTTGCGCTTCGCATACGGGTACTTGAGTATCGCCGCCAGCGTGACGTTCGTCAGGTTCAGCCCGTAGACGGTGGTGCCCTTGTTGCGGTCAAGACGTGTCACGGTTCGGAACGTCTGCGCGTTCCCTTCGAATCCGTCCTCGACGTCCTTGAGTTCCAGGTAGGCGTCCAGCGCGTCCTCACCGGCATGGCCGAACGGGGGGTGGCCGATGTCGTGTGCAAGTCCGGCGGCCTCACAGGCGGCGATGTCTAGGCCGCCCGCAGCGGCGATGACTGCCCGCCAGGCGCCGTTCTCATCGGCACTGCGTGTCACATGGTCTGCAATCTCTCGCGCGATCATGGCCACCTTGTGGGTGTGCGATGAGCGACTGTGCATCTGTGCGGATGCGAGCTCGGGCGAGACGACCTGGGTCACGCCGGCGAGGCGTCTCAGGTACGCCGAGTAGCCCAGTCGGCCCCGGTCGCGTTCGGTTTCCGTGCGGTGATCCCGGGCGCTCGGTCGGGACACTTCCCGTCGGTCGTAGCGTTGCTCGCGGGTGCGCGGCAGAACCCACGATCCGTCGGCAAGTTTGACTAGAGCGTCCGGCGGGTTCTCAACTGCCACCGACTCAGACTACAAGTTCCAACTTCCCAGACCGCAGGTCCGCGGTTATCCGATGGTCGGCGACGGCAGAGTTGACGATGTACGGCATCTCGGAAACCGACATCTCGGCCTTCGTTGCCGCCTCACGCATCGCTTCACGCTGCGACACCGTCCCGCCGTGCGCCTTGACGACGTCGACGAGGATTTCGATGAGTGCCTTCAACTGTTGGGTTCGTGAGTCTGCAACGCGGTGGGCAACAAGTGTCATCGAGATCCCCTCCAGGGCGGCGTGTAGGAGGCCTTAAGCCTATCGGCTTCGGGCTGTGAATCATACCCTGCGGCGGATCAAACGAGCAGATGATCCGGGGGTGCGTCGGCGGCAATAGCACGTCCCGGGGCGTGGGCGCTGTACCGTAATCGAGAGTGAGCCGTAAAGACGTGACGGGCAGGGTTAGCAGTGTCGAGTGACCTCGTGTCCGCTGAGGCCGTGCCACCGCCCACCCACGTCACCTCACGTCACTACTCACGCGAATACGCCGACCTGGCGCGCAGATATTCGGGCGAGTCGCTCGATGTGAGTTTTCGACAGCTGGTGGGTGTGCTTCCGGCGAACGAGTACACCCACGGGCTGTACCCGTACCCTGCGCGACTCCTGCGTCACATTCCGAGATTCCTGCTCGCGACCGATGCGATAGTCGACGGCGTCGACTTGGTCTTCGACCCGTTCGTCGGCTCGGGTACCGTCCTGCTCGAAGCGCAGCTTCGGGGCATCGCGTCCATCGGCGTGGAACAGAACCCCGTCGCGGCACTCGTCAGCCGTGTCAAAGTGCGCGCGGAGGAGGTTGGCGACGCAGAGACGCGGCTTGATGAGGTCCTCGCGGCAGCGAAACGGTGCCGCCGTCCCACGATCCCGTCGACCGCGCTTGGTCGCTGGTACGCGCCGCAGGCGCTTTCGGCGTTGGGAAGGCTCCTCACCGTCATTTCGGAGGCCGCCGACCTATCCGCCGCCGATCGGGAAGTGGCGATGCTGTGTCTGGTGCTGACGGCGCGGCGCGTCGCGACAACCGACCCGCGGATTCCCGTCCCGGTGCGCACGCAGAGGAACGCGGCCGCGACCGCCTCGGATGTGTGGGAGGCGTGGGGTGCCGAGGCGACGGCGATGGTGGCGAAGCTCGAGCGGCTGCCGCGGCGCCGTCCACCCGCGCACGTGTGGACTGGCGACGCGCGCGATCTCGACATGTGGCCCTCGCCAGAGGAGGCACGCACCACCCTGCTGCTCTCAAGCCCCCCGTATGGCGCGGCGCAGAAGTACGTGCGGAGCACGAGTCTGGAGGCGGGCTGGTTGGGGCACGCGCCAACGGGACGGACCGTGCACATAGAGCATGGCAACATCGGCCGCGAACATCTTTCCGCGAAGGATGCGACACTGACGACCGCCGACGTGTGGAGCCCGAGCCTCCGCGGCCTCCTCGAAGGCATCGGCAGGAAGGACGCACGCCGGGCAGCCATCTACCTGACGTACTTCGTCGACATGCAGGCGGCGTTCACGAACGCACGCACCACGGGCGTGAAGCGGATCGCTCTCGTGACCGGTACAAACAGCGTCGTAGGGAGCACTCTGCACACAAGCCAGCATCTCGCGGAGATCGTGCAGTGTCTGGGCTACCAGCGGACGCTGTCTGTGCGCGACCCGATCCGTGGCCGGACACTGCTGACCGCCCGGCGCAACGGGACGCCGTCGCCCGCAGAGCACATCGACGTCTTCGAGGTGAATCCAGATGCTTGAACTGGGTGGTGCAGACGAGGACGAAGCAGGCGTCCGCCGACGTATCAAAGTGCTGTCCGAAGTGCTGTGGGAAGGAAACGGCACGGTCCCCGATGTGAACCGGTGGCTGGAGAACTTCACCGGCAAGACCGAGAATGTCTCCGTTCGGGTGGAGCAATCCCACGCAGCTCACCTGCTGTCCCACTTCACGTACTTCGGGTTGCGTGAAGTACGGGAGCTGCTCACGGCGATGTACCGAGACCTCTTCCGGTACGAGATCATCCAGCGCATTCGGGCCGACGCGGGCGGACGCTCTGATGCGGAGTACCTCCAGGCCGAGTACGAGGCGCAGCTGGCACGCACCAGGTTTCTGGGCGTCGGCAACCCGTCCGAGAGCGGAACGCACCTGCTCTACTACTTCCGCCAGGACAACACCCTCGACAAGGAACTGTTCCCGAACCCCTACCAGATCCTTTCCCACTCGAGCGATGACAATGAGTTCCGGATCGCGGACCCCGAGCTTCGACGCGTGGTGTTCATCGACGATGTGCTCGGCACTGGCACTCAAGCGGTGCAACACAACGTGGACTTCGTTGAGCTTCTCCGCGCAGCCGCGACCCGCAGCGGCCAGGATGTTGAGATCTGGTACCTCACGATGTTCGCGAAGCCGAAAGGACTGGACGCGGTCCGCGACCTGGGCTTTGACCGGGTGGAAGCCGTCCATGAACTGAACCAGTCGCAGCTCACCTTCAGCGAGGAGTCCCACGTGTACTCGGACCCTCCGCCGGGGATCGAGCGAGACATCGGGCGCATGGTCGCTGAGCGCTACGGTGCTGACCTGGCGCCGGGAAACTGCTTCGGCTTCGGGGACGGCCAGTTGATGCTGGGCCTGCACCACAACGTTCCCGACCACACCCTGCCCATCTTCTGGGTCAACGACAGTGTCGTGGCGTGGGAGCCGGTGTTCCGCCGCTACAAGAAGGAGCTGGGGAGTGATGCGTAGCCCGTTCGAGGTGACGAAAGCGGTCGACCTCAACGACCCGCAGATCGAACGGACCTACGTCGCGTTCGCCGGCCGTGAGCGCGCTATCGTCGACCCCGCCAGCCCGATGCCGCAGTTTCTCACTGGGGTCAAGGGCGGCGGTCGTACGCACCTGATGCGGCACTTCTCGTTTCCGCTGCAGAAAGCGCGAGGTACCAGACCGCTCGCCGAGATCCAAGCTGACGGCTACCTCGGCGTGTACTTCCGATGCAGCGGCCTCAACGGCAGCCGGTTCGTCGGAAAAGGACAGAGCGCGGACATCTGGTCGTCCGCGTTCGCGTACTACATGGACCTGTGGCTGTCCGAACTGCTCATCGCCACGGTGCGGGATGTGGGGGAGTCCGAGAGCTGGGCGGAGGTAGATGTGGCCGACGTGTTCGACGCGGTCGCGGGCACCATTCAGTTGTCGGCTGAGGAGAGCGTCGGGGCGGGGCGCTCGCTGTCGGACGCGCTGGCACGGCTGTCCGCGATCCGAGGCGATCTCGACTGGGTCATCAACAACGCCGCTCACACCGGCCGGCTGGACATCAACATCCGCTCCAACCCGGGCGAGCTCGTCTTCCGGGTCTGCCAGGCCGTGAGCAGGCTCCCGGGTTTTGAGGGGATCCGGGTGACGTTCCTCGCCGACGAGTACGAGAACCTCGCCTATGACCAGCAGATCTACTTCAACACCCTGATCCGTGAGAAGGAAGCACCGGCGACGTTCCTGGTCGGTGGTCGAAGCTGGGGTATCAAGACGCACAGGACATTGAGCGCGGGTGAGGAGAACAAGAAGGGCAGCGAGTACGAGATCTACACGATTGAGGACACGTACGCGCGCGACCCCAAAGCGTATGAGGCGTTCTGCCGCGAGTTGATCAGCGTGCGGTTGCGAGAGTTCGAACTCAGCGCCGGAGAGGCGGAGACCTGGATAGGTCGACTGTCGTTCGAATCCGACGATCGGTTCTTCAGCAAGCGCCTCGGAGCCGTCCTTGAGAAGTACGCGCCGCACGAACGTCCCTACCTCACGCGGCTGCGTACCGCGACCCAACGCGCGCGTTCCGCCGCCGTCGCCGATGACGTGTGCGCCGCAGTCGCCCTGCCCGACTACCCGCTACTGGAGAAGCTGGCGGTTCTTAAGTTCTACCAACACTGGGCCAGCGGACAGACACCGTCTGCCGAGACTGCATCGAGGGCTCGCGTGTGGGTGGAACCACTCATCGAGGGCCGCGAGAGCAGAGAGCTTGCGAACTTCTTCAAGCAGCGCAAGAGCGACGCGGTCGCCCAGATCTACAAGGAAGCGAACCGGCGCACCGCGTATGCCGGTTTCGGTGAACTCGTCGGCATGTCCGGATTCCTCCCGCGCAGCCTCCTCATGATCCTCAAGTACGTGTCGCATTGGGCGGACTTCCACGGTGAGGACGTGTTCAGCGGAGCCGTTCCCATTTCGGAACGGGCGCTCAGTGAAGGAGTGCTCGACGCAGCACGGTGGTATCTCGCCGACGCGAAACCGCTCGGCACCGAAGGCGAGGAATGCGAGATCGCGGTGAGACGGCTCGGCGTCTACCTGCAATCGATCCGGTATTCGGACAAACCGAGCGAGATCGACATCACGACATTCTCATCGCCGCTGACGGGAGTGTCAGAGGACGCTCTGAGCGTCCTGGAACGGTGCCTTGACCATGGCCTTCTCGTTGAAGTGATTGGAGGTCGAGCCGCTCGCAATCACGGCTCACAGCATCGGAAGTTCCAGCTTCACCCGATGCTGACACCTTTGTGGGGGTTGAAGCCCGGCCGGCGCGGGGACGCGACGTTCAGCAGCGAGACCATCGAAGCGATCTTCAGCCCCGCCGTATCGGAGCTCTCCTTCTCCCGTGCACGTGAATCCCTGGAACTCGCGCTGAACGCTCCATTCGGTCGTTCAATCGACACCCGAGACCCGCTGTTCTGATGAGCATCGAATACTCCGCGTTCCGGCGGGCGAAGATCACGTTGGCGCAGTTGCCCGCGCAGCATTACGACCTGTTCCTCTCCTCGTTCAACAGCTCGAGACGAGTTCAACTCCTCGCGGACGCGGTCAACGCGACGCGGAAGGTGTGGATCGCCCATGAGGAGTACGCCTACACCAGTGCCGAACTTCCCGACGGTGAGCTCGTCAACGCGTCGCAGGCCATCGCCCCGGCGGAGTCGTGGGCGGAGGTGCTCCACCATCTTGGCGGTGCGACCGCACTGGCAGGGATGCGAGTTGCCATCGACATCACCGGGATGATGCGCCCACACATCGCCATGCTGCCGTTCGCGCTGAAGCGGGCAGGAGTCGACGAAGTCACGGTCTACTACTCCGATCCAGAGTCCTACGTTCAGGGTGAGCGCACGCGATTCACCAGAGGGCCGGTCGCTCGGGTAGGGCTCATCCCCGGGATGGAAGGTGCCCATACCAACCGCCCCAGCCCTCGCGACGCGCTCATCATCGGCGCTGGATACGACCACGGACTGGTCAAAGCTGTTGCGGATGACAAACCCAACGCTGAGCATGTGATCCTGCTGGGGCTGCCGAGCTTGCAACCGCATATGTATCAGGAGAGTGTCCTGAAGCTGGAGAACGCTCGCGAGTCGATACGGGACTACCGGCCCGCAACGCGATCCTTCGCGCCAGCGAACAACCCGTTCGCAACGGCGCAGGTCATCGCGGCGAAGGTCGTCGCATTGGGGGAACTTGACCACGTCTACCTGACCGCGGTCGGCACGAAGCCGCAGGTCCTTGGCTTCGCTTGGTACTACTGGTGTGAGGCAGCTGGGCAGAACACCAGCTTCCTGTTCCCGTTCGCCGAGCGGTATGAGCAGGACACGACTAACGGAATCGCGACCATCCACGAGTACTTGCTCGAACTCGGTTTTGTGCGTGACCTTGGACGCCCGAAGGCTGCCGCGAAGATGTAGACACGCTTCGCGTATCACGACGCGATCCCGGCTACCTGTCTCAATGACTGCAACTGACGGCAGCCGCCTGCGGTCTAGCCCCGAGGACCGCACGCCAATCCAACGCTTGACGATGCATGCGGCCCAGTACCGCCCGGTTGAGGATCGATCGTCGGCCTTTGCTCGCTTCCGGCTCGGTTAGTTGCCGCCGACTTGGAAGACGCCGATTTGTGTGGTGCCGTCGGACTCGTAGACGGGGATGTGATGCACGGTCCCGGCGTTCTGCTCCTGCCAGCGGAGGGCCTCTTCGGGTGAGGTGAATGATTCGGCGGCGGTGGTCCCGTTGGCGTCGTTCAGGTCGCTCTGCCAGACGTAACCGGGCTGACCGTCGGTGGTCACCACGGCGATCAGATCGGGTTCGCCGTTGTCGTTGATCACCCCGTATGTGAAGCCGTTGTCGTTGACCGCCCAGGCGTTGGTCGCCGCGTGCACCCACGTCGCAGTCAGCGACCACACCGCATCTGCCGTGGTTGCGATCGTGACCTGGTTTCCGGTGATCGCGTCGACGGGGACCGTGTAGGTGGTGGGGCGTGTGGTGTCGTCGATGGTGGTGCATGTCACGGACGCGCCGTCGTCAAAGGTGAAGGTGCCAGGTGTCAGGCAGGTCAGCGACACGGCGACGCCGGTCGCATCGGCCGGTCGCTCCCCGAGTGGCAGGGCGCCGGTGCCGGCGAAGGTCCCCGATACAGCCGCGGACAGGTCGGTGGTCATGGTCCCGCCCGGGAGGGGGAGCAGCCCGGTGGCGGCGGCCGCGGCGGTTCCGCCGAGGGCCAAGGTCAACGCCAGCCCGCCGGTGAGCAGGACACGCCGGCGACGCCGCGGCTGGGCGGTCGTGGTGACGTGGTCGACCAGTCGGGCCCGGAACGCGGTGGCGAACTCGGGGCTCATGCGTGTGGTGTTCATGTCGCCTCCTGGGAGAGGTAGCTGGCGAGAGTTTGATGCCCGAGTTCGCGCTTCAGTGCGTGACGGGCGCGGTGCATGCGGGTGCGGGCCGCACCTGGCGAGATGCCGACCGCGGCGGCGGCGTCCGTGATCGAGTAGTGCTCGAGCGCGACCAGCGCGAACAGTTCCGCGTCCGTCCGCCCGAGCATGCCCAGCGCCGCGGCGAGGACCTCGTCGTCGGTGAGCTGGTCAAGGACGATGTCCTCCGCGGACCGTGCTGGCGACCCGTGCGGCAGCCCCTCCAACAGCGCACCGTATCGTCGTTTCGCGCGGTCGAGGTTCCGGCACGTGTTCGTGGTCGTGACCAGCAACCACGGCAGAGGCGACCCGTCGACCCGCCGCACCCGATGCCGCCGACGCCACAACTCCAGGAACGCGACCGCGGTCGCGTCCTCAGCATCGTGCACGTCCTGGAGGATCCGGTACGCATGCCGGAACACACGATCACGGTGGAGATCGAAGATCAGCCCGAACGCATCACCATCACCGGCGACACCACGCTCCCACAGCGCCTGCTCCGACCGATCCACCGCATCCATACCCTGTACTGTCCGCACTTCCTCAACCCGTTACATCCTCCTTCACGCTCGCCCATCGAACGAGAACAGAGCGATGCGCGCGACGGCCCCGCATGCGAACGATGCCCGCATGACGATCCGCGAAGTGCCGGGGTCAGCTCTTCCTGAGGTCTTCTGCGAGCATCACGAGGATGCCGCTCGGGCCGCGCAGGTAGGTGAGCTTGTAGAGATCCCGGTATATCGCGACGGCACGCAAGGGGTAGCAGCCGTGCCGAGCGGCGACCGAGAGAGCCGCTTCGATGTCGTCGACCGAGAAAGACACGCGATGCATCCCGATCTCGTTGGGTCGCGTGGGTTGGTGTCGATTGCCAACGGGTGGATGTATTCGAAGAGTTCTACCTGTCCGTCGCCCTCGGGTGTCTGCAGCAGCGCGATCTTCGCATGGTTGCCATCGAGTCCGACCGCCGTGTCCGCCCACTCCCCGCTCACCTCGTCTCGGCCGATGACGGTCAGACCGAGATCTGTGAAGAACGCGATCGCCGCCTCGAGATCCCGGACTGCGATTCCCACGTTGACCATCGAGATGCTCATGCGTCGCATCCTAAGAGAGCACCCAGCGAACGTCGTGCGTCTGGGCCGCGACTCACCCCTTGCGCGCATTGTCCGTTTGGGATCCGCACAGCTAACTACAATCTGCGAGTACCAGATCGATCCAGTCCCGCCGCGGGAGGTCGGCGATCGCGTCGCGGCTGAACCAGCCAAGCTCGACCAGCTCATCCATGTCAGGACGCGGAGCGCTGATGAGACGACACCTGTACGCGGTGGTCACGTATGCGACGCGGTCACCGTTGGGGTACTCGGCCATCAACGGCGCACCGCCGTACGCTCCCACGATCCCGTCGATACGAATGCGGGCGCCGGTTTCTTCCAGGACCTCGCGTGTGACCGCGTCGACGGGGGTCTCGCCGGGCTCAATGCCGCCACCGATCAGACTCCACAGGCTGGACTGTGCGTCACGAGCAAGAAGGAAGCGGTCACCGTCGCGGATGACCGCGGTCACCGCAGGGAGCAAGAGCAGATCATTGCCGATGCGCCGGCGAATGGACTCAACATAGTCAGACCGTGGCATCCAGGAAGCGTAGCCAGCCGACGCGCCACACCACTCATACGACCCGGCCGCACTTGAACCCGGAACTGCCCGGTGGCGAACACCTGCATCGATGCATGACCGCAGATCTGACTTGAGTAGGCCGCGCGCCCGATCTTTTGGTTCCCTCGGCGGGCACCGCCCGCTTGCGGATGGTTTTGCAGCGGTGCCCCGGGATCAGGTGGTCGGGTTCACGGGCACCGCTCGACGACCGATTGTCAGCCATGCGACCGGACCCAGGAATGGGACGAGAAGAACGACGAGAGTCCAGATCAACGCTTGCGTCGCTGTGAGCCTCCGAGCCGATCGTGCGAGCATCACGAGCGCAGCGATTGTGAGCGCGATGACGAGCACGGTCACGATCGACCAGACGATGTCGTAGCCGACAGGGATCAACGGGTTGTGCTCGTCACTCACACCGCCACACTACGGGTCGATGTCGTACCGCTTTGACGCACCGGTGCATCCGTCTCAAATGCACCCGGACGCCCCATCAGCGCGCGGCCCGCCTGGGAATCCGGTTCGCGCGAAGGCGCCTTACAGCGACAGGTCGCGGATTCAGTGCCGATTCCTGCGCGGTAGGGACCCCCGGGAGGAACAGACTCTCGGAAGTAGAGTGCTCAGCGTGAGTAAAACGACGAGAGCCAAGTTCCCGGTATGGGCAACGCTCGTCCTTCTGGCGTGCTTTACCGCGGGCGCGGCCGTTGCGTGGGGGGCGGGTGTGGTCTTCCTTGGGTCAAGTCCCGTGGTGTGGTGTC